>NZ_JAMYQZ010000042.1:0-52917 GCF_040321145.1 Mesorhizobium sp. M0514 | reverse complement strand
TTGCTGACGGCCTCAGGCAAATCTCGCGTGATCCGGCTTATGAGCTCCTCGCGCGAAAGGCCGGTCTGCATCGAGAGGGAAGTCAGGGTGTCTTCGTCTATGGCTGCTTCCACCTCGCTTGGCTGGATCGGCTCGTTCGGCCCGGTGCCTACCCACGAATCGACCTTCGATCCGGCGCCTGCCCCTCTGAACCGGTCGAGAATATCGCCAAGCGCGGTCCCCGAAACGCCTTTTGAAAGCTGATCCAGAATCCCGCCTTGCGGATCATTTGGGTTGCGATCACCCGCTCCACGGATCATGTCGCCGATCTTGTCGCGATTTTGGTATGCCAAGACGCCGAGCATCGCGATCGCCAATTTTCCCAGGTTAGCCATTGGTACCTCCACTGTTCAATGGACAAGGGCTCAACATCACAAAAGTTCCGACTGGCGACGATCTAATTGAATAAGGGCTGGCGTATCGACACAGACATGAGCGGTGCTGCCTAACCGGCTTGTTTCCGTTTGCGGTGCGGCTTCGGCCTCGCAGACGTTGATCGTGCAAAGCTCGTTGCCTGCCTGATCGCGCATGCGCACTAACCATCCGGTCATATCGTCATCGCCCAGATCAGCCAACAGGCCGATTCCGCAACGGATCGCTTCGGCGCGAGCGTCCTCAAAACTTGGCGTCTCGGCAGGCGGAACCTAGCGAGCCTGGTCGCCGTCGCGATAGTACAACGTATAAGCGAGATGGATTCCACGCGCTGCCTTAGAGTATGGAACTACCACCCTCATCTTTGACGGGGGTTTGGCCAAACAGCGAACATCACTAGGCCTAAGACGATCGATCGAGGTCGACTCGCGCGACGGCGTAGGCGCCAAGCGAGATGCTTTGATCATCCAGCGGTCTTGCGGAACTTTCCATGAAGTCGGGATCGGTTGCCGCCCGCTCGAACTGCTCGGCGCCGAGAAGAGCAATGCGGGCGCTGCTCGGCGAATCCGAAAGCCGCACAGATTGCGTCTTGGCGGTAAGGTTAGCGACCCACAGGGTCACGCGGCGATCTTTTTCAGCCGCGATCGTGGCGACGCCGTCAGCGCCGGCAGTTCCTACCGACAGCAAGGTGGCTCCGCCGAGCTTTGAGAGACCAGCCAAGACATGGAAAGCGGGATAGACCGTTGGGCCATCCTGCTGATCATACCATGGCTGCACGAAATCAGCCTTCCTATGGATTTGGCCAAAGGGGCCGGCGAAGTCACCGAACGCGACGGCCTCGATTCCTTCGCGAGCGCAGGCCGCGAAATATCCGACAGTCCAAGCCGCATTGAACAGCCCGCGCTGACGAGGATCAATGCGCGATAGACAGACGCGAGCGTTCGCTTCATTCGGCGCAGTGGATTTTCCGTATGGGTTCTCACGGCAGCCGAGCTGGATGGGACCGATACGCAGTGGCAAGCGTTCCCCCATGAAAGCATGCGCGGAACGGATTAGATGGGGGATTGCCTGAAGTGTCTCCATCACCGAGACATCATCTACGGCGTGCACGCTTGGACAGGTGGTGAAGGTCACGTAGTCGAGCGCTTCGGCTGGCGGACGCTTGCGGTTGAGTTCGGTGAAGTAAGCGGCCATGCCGCCGCCCAGCGCGATGC
Organism: Mesorhizobium sp. M0514; assembly: GCF_040321145.1. NCBI lineage: Bacteria > Pseudomonadati > Pseudomonadota > Alphaproteobacteria > Hyphomicrobiales > Phyllobacteriaceae > Mesorhizobium > Mesorhizobium sp. M0514. The sequence goes on along the minus strand of NZ_JAMYQZ010000042.1, from coordinate 51,292 downwards.
CCGGGAAAGCCCGGCGAGCGGCGGAGTAGCTTTCGTGGAAGCTGGGCATAGTCGGCCACGGTGCTCCCGGCTGTACGGATGTCATGTCCTGCGCCGGAAAGACGGAGACAGCTTCTAGTTTGAGGCCGAGTGAGTGGACAGCATCCGCGACCGGCGCCAATTCGCCGAATGGATCGCGCGTGCCCTTGGTGATAATCTCGAGGACCACTCCAGCGCCGGTCAGCCGTGCGAGCGCGGCGTAGCTTTCTAGTTCGTCCTGGCCGTGTGCGATCCGGAGATCGACCTGGCAGACCATCCACTGGGGAGCCATTCGTCGTAGGAGCTCGGGGGTTTCGAGCGCGTGCTTTGCCTCGTCGGCGGCGACGCCGACGCCAGTGCGGGGCACTCGGCCGACCGGTCCGCCGATGGTCAGGTTGATGAGTGGATTGCGATTTTCAGACGTCCCGGTAGGGAGCGTTCCTGACACGTGAAGCCGGACGGCCTGCGTGAATTTCTGGCCCTTGGGCAGTCTGTAAGGCCACGGGCGACGCAGAGGGCGGACATATGTTTTATACGAGGCGTCAGACCAATTGCGTTGGTCCTCCATCTCATAGGCATCACCCTCCATGGCGCATGTCGCCCAGATCCCAGGCGCGATCTCGTGCGACAACGCCCGGATGTCGGTGAACGGACATTTTGGATCGATGTGGTCCGGAAAGAACGATAGCTCGTCGTGACCATCCTCATGCAGCACCTTTATCGGCTTGCCGGCTAAGCCCTCGATCGGATGAAGGACCACGAAGCCGGTCCGATTCGTCAAAAGGTCAGTCTCGGGCTCTGCCTCCGCCACAAACGACAGCGCACCATCGCCACTGCCTGAGACGCGCGCCCGGTAAATCAGGCGGCCGGATGTTGCGGCACATGTTGCACGGTATTCAATGGCGAACGCATCCGGCCTCTCGTCGATCCGCAGATCATCGAGAACGGTGGTACATGTTCCCCAGTTTTCGTCCCGTACAAGAAACGAGATTCCGCGCAAGACCTCGATCGTCCCGATGCGGATGTAACGCAAGGCGCCATTGTCGAAGGCGACCGACAAGGATCCGGCGCGCAGTGTGCGCAGCGGTGCCTCGAGCTGCTCGGTGCCACACAAGCGGACTGCCAGGGAAGCTGTCGAGGTCAAATTGCGCGCTCCGTCGTGGCGTCGAAGATCGAGGCCCGGTTCATGTTGATGTCGATCGCAAGCTTCTCGCCCGGACGGCTGACATCGTGCGCCTGCAGCTCAGCCATCACCGGCGCGCCGGCCAGTCGGAATGTCGCGTAACTGCGCGAGCCGGTCGGCTGCAGCAGGTCGATCGTTGCCTCATAGCGAAACGTGCCCTGCTCCGGCATGGCAGTGTGCGCACGAGTGAGGTGTTCTGGCCTTAACCCGAGCAGCACCTGCTGTCCGTCCGCGACGCCCTTCAGCCCCCTGCCGGGCGCTAAGGGTAGCAGTGCATCTGCGAGCCGGATGGCAGCGGCGCCTGCGTCCAAGGCAAGGGTGCCTGGCAGGAAGCTCATCCGCGGCGAACCCAGGAACCCAGCGACGAACGTGGAGGCCGGGTGCTCGAACAACTCGAGTGGCGCGCCCTGCTGCTCTATCAACCCGTCGCGCATCAGCACGATACGGTCAGCCAACGTCATCGCTTCGATCTGGTCATGGGTGACGTAGATCATCGTTGTCGCAATGTCCTGGTGAAGGCGTTTGATTTCGCCGCGCATTTCGTCGCGAAGCTGTGCGTCGAGGTTGGACAGCGGCTCGTCGAATAGAAAGATGCGGGGGTTGCGGACTATGGCGCGGCCGATGGCGACGCGCTGGCGCTGGCCACCGGATAATTGGCGCGGAAAACGCCCCAGCAAGGGAGTGATGCCAAGCATGCGTGCCGCCTCGGCGACGCGCACCTCGACCTCTGGCTTCGGCATCTTGCGAGCCTTGAGGCCGAAGCCAATGTTCTTGGCCACGCTCATATGCGGATAGAGCGCATAATCTTGAAACACCATTGCCACGTCGCGATCGCGCGGCCGGAAATCATTGACCACCTCGCCGCCGATCTCGATCGTGCCTTCCGATATCTCCTCCAGGCCGGCGATGGTCCGGAGCAGCGTGGACTTGCCGCAGCCGGACGGTCCAACCAGGACGGTGAACTCGCCGTCGCGGATGTGGAGGTCAATGCCGCGCACGGCATGGAACGCGCCGTAGCGCTTGTGCAAGCCGGTAATTTTGACTTCGGCCATGCGGGAGCTTTCCTAACCGCGAACGGCGCCGAGCGTCAGCCCGCGCACCAGATGACGTTGAGCAAGGACCCCGAGGGCGATCGATGGCACAAGGGAGACGATGGCAAGGGCCGCGGCTTCGCCATATTGCGCGCCCTGGAAGCCGATGAAGGCGCGGAAGACCGTTGGCAGTGTAAAGGCAGTTCGGCTGGTCAAGATCAGAGCGAAGAAGAACTCCGTCCAGCATGCAATGAAGGCGAAGACAGCCGCCGCGACGATGCCCGGTGCTGCGAGCGGCATGGCAACGCGCCAGAACGCCTCCCATCTCGTGCAGCCATCGACGAGGGCCGCCTCCTCCATCGACTTCGGCATGCCGCGGAAATAGGCGAACATCATCCACACCGAGACCGGCAGCGTGAAGACCGTATAGGCGATGATCAGGCCGACATGAGTGTCGTAGAGCCCGACCTGGCGATAGATCAGGAACACCGGCAGCACGATCCCGATCGGCGGCAAAAAGCGCTGCGACAGCACCCAGAAAGACAGATGCTTGCCGCCGGTGTCGTAGCGCGCCAGGCTATAGGCCATCAGCGTGCCGAGCAGCGCCGAAAGCACCGTGGCCGAAAGCGAAATAATCAGGCTGTTGATGAGCCCGTCGAGACCACGATAGGCGAACAGCGCAGCTTTGTAGTGGACAAGCGTCGGAGCGGCGGGGAACCAGACAGGCGGTACGGTGAGGTAGTCGTCGCTGGGCTTGATGGAGGTGTTGAACATCCAGTAGAGCGGCCACAGCACGAACACCAGGAAGAACCCCAGCAGCAGAATTCGGCCGATCGGCAACGACCGGCGTTTCCTGCGGCGGGCGGGCGCGACGGCGGCCATCAGACCGGTTCTACCTTCAAGAGCCGACGCACCAGCAACGTCACGATGAGCGCCGTAAAGATCAGGAACAGCCAACTTCCTGCTGTTGCCTGCGACAGATGAAACTGTGTGAAGCCGATGGTATAAAGATAATAGGAGGCCGTGTAGGTTTGTGTTCCCGGGCCACCCCCTGTCATGATGAAAATGGTGTCGAACATACGGATTGCGTCGAGCAGACGGAAGGTCAGCGCCAGCAGCATCATCGGCCCGAGATGCGGGAGCGTGATCGCCCAAAAAACCTGCCAGGCGTTGACGCCGTCGAGTTCTGCCGCCTCATAGAGATTGGGTGGGATTGCGGTCAGCCCGGCGAGCAGGATGACGAACATGAACGGCGTCCACTGCCAGACATCGGCGATGATCAGCGAGACGTAGAGCCACGGGCGCTCCGTCATCCAGCCGATCGTAACCTCCTGCCCCAATAGTTGCGTCAGGATATAGTTCGTCGGTCCGAAAGGCCGCTGTAAAAGCAGCGTCCAGGCTTGGCCGACGATGACCGGACTGATGAACAGCGGCACGATCAGGATCGACATGATCACACCGCGGCCCGGAAAGCTGCGCACCATTGTCAGCGCCACCAAGAGGCCGAGAACGAATTCTATAGCGACGCTGATGCCCGACAGCGATGCTGTCAGCAACAGGGACCAACGTGCTACGGGATCGAACACGACCCGCTCGAAGTTCTTCAATCCGACAAAGGCGTGGCCCGGCACCTGGAAGTCGTAGTTGATGAAGGATACCACCAGCGAGAACAGAAGCGGATAGATCGACAGTGCCAATATCAGCAGCACAGCGGGGCCGACCAGCAGCCACTTGAAATGACGGTCTGCCCATTGAGCAAAGGCAGACAGCCGGGGCGGTGCGCCGGCTGCCTTCAAACGACGGATCGTGGCGGTGGGCTGCATAGGCGTATCCAAAATCGCCGCTTGGCGGGGAGGTGTTGCGAGCCAAGCGCCCGCAACACCGATTGCTCCAGAGAAGTCCGCCTGCCCTCAGAGGGTGACCGCCATGCCAAGTTTTTCCACCGTGTTGTCGGCGGTGGCGCCAGGCAGTTTCAAGAACTCGGTGTAGAAGCCCTTCTGCGAATCCACACCCAGTCGGTCGGTCGTCTCGTTCCACTCGGCGGCCGCCGTTTCAAGCGACGCCTTCGGATCCGCACCAGCCCACACCGCCGTGCACATGCGATCGATGCTCAAGAAGTAGTCCTGCGCGCCTGGCATGATCGGGTCGAGCAGACCGACATTTGCCGAGTTGTTGAGGTTGGCAAGGTACTCCTTGGCACTCGGGAAGAGCGCGCCGTAGAGCTCGGACTTGAAGTGCGAGATGCGGTACGGGTCGCGTAGAGCGTAGGGCAGCATGCAACGTGCCAGCGAGACGGGTGGCGAGCATACCCACTGCATGAACAGATACGCCGCCTCAGCGTTGGGCGAGTCGGCCGACAGTGCCTTGTTGTAGCCGGTGGCATGTTCCGGATTTCCCGGAACCACGGCATAGCCGACCTTGCCGGCGATTTGGGACTGCGGAATGAAGTTGATTGCCGTGGCCGACTGCGAATAGTTGGCCGCCATACGGCCGCTAGGAGGCCAGGAATAGATCATCGCGACTTTGCCGGTCAGGAAAGCCGCCCACAAGGAGACGGCGTCGAGCTCGTTGTTGCCGGGGATCGAGGCCTTGTTTGCGGCGAGCATGTTTGTCAGCGTCTTGACGCCGGCATCCGAAACCAAACCTGCCTTCATGTCGTCGCCGAAGAGTTTTCCGCCGTTGGCCCGGTACTGCTGCAGAAAGTCGAACTGATTGCCGGGGCTGCCCGCCTTGCGGAAATGTCCCGCGCCATAGACCTTTGGCGCCATCTGGTCGGTGATGAACTGGGCGATCTGGGCATATTCTTCCCATGTCTTGGGCGGTCCAAGCTTGGCGTTGAACTTCGCCTGGTAAGCCTCCACCATTTTAGGGTCCTCGAAAATGTCCTTGCGGTAGTAGAGAGCGAACATGTCGCCGTCGTCGAAGAACCCCCAGATCTTACCCTTGTAGGTCGGCAGCGCCTTGTACAGGGGATGATAGTCCTCGAGGTCTGCCGGGTTCATGTATTTGGCGATGTAGTCGTCTAGAGGGGCGATGACGCCGCCATCGGCAAGCGACGGCGTCCAGGCCGGCGAGATGTCGAGGACGTCATAGGCACCCGAGCCGGCGATGTGCTCGGCGACCGCCTTGGAGTACTGGTCCGGGTTCGACAGCTCGACGACATTCGACTTCATCCCGGTAAGCTGCTCCCACATCGGCCCACTGAAATTGCGCGGGTCGAGTGCCTGCAGGCCAGCCTCGTAGGTCATGTTGAGGGTGACGCCCGAATGCGCCTTGGCCGCCTCCGCCGCGCGAAAGGCGGAACCGTCCGGAGGCCCTTCCTTCGATGCTTTCAGGGCTGCGGCCTGCGCCTGGCCGAGCGGCGACGTGGCGTCCGCCAATTCCAATGTTTGCTGCGCCAGCGCCCAATCGGTCATCATCCCCAGCAGCGGGCCGGACACGGCCAACATGCCGGTCATCTGACCGAAGCGGGTGATGAAAGTTCGGCGGGTGGTTTCGCCGCGCATGAAGGCGTCGACCTCTGCTTCGAGACCTGCCTGAAAGTCACGTTTTTCACGATCGTTCATAGTGCTTGGTCCTCCCATTTTCCTTTTGCTTCACTCGTCCGCCGGCGCAGCGGTCAAGCATTTCCTCCCGTAAGGTCGCCGCAAAGAGGCCGCGGCGGCGCGCCGAAAATCAGTGTCCTCCTAGGTTCCAAAGCGGGCGGCGAGCCCAGACAGCCTGGTCTTCCACAGCTCGCTCGAAAGCACCTCGCGATTGACCACGCCGCGCGGCTCGCGACCACGCTGCACCTCCATTACCGCTTTGACGTCGGCGGCACCGTTGCCGGCAAAGCACTGGTCGGTCCAGCAAAGCGCGTGCGGCGCCAGGATGACATTGTCGAGTTTGAGGATCGCATCGTCTGCCTCGGGAGGCTCTTGTTCCAGCACGTCGAGACCGGCGCCGGCGATGCGGCGCTCCTGCAGCGCTTGCGTCAGCGCTTTCTGGTCGACGATCGGGCCGCGCGCGGTGTTGATCAGGTAAGCTGTCGGCTTCATCAGGGCGATCCGCTCGGCATTGACGATGTGGTGGGTCTGGGGCGACAGGGGGCAACTCACCGACAGCACGTCGGCGCGGCGAAACAGATCCTCCAGCCCGACCAGCTCGACACCCAGGTCGGCAGCGACCCCCTTGTCGGCAAACGGGTCATGGGCAATGAATTGCATGTCAAAGGGCTTCGCCAAGCGGAAGACCTCGGCACCGATATTGCCGATGCCCAGCGACCCAAGCGTACGCCCGACGAGGCCGACCCCCATATGTTCGGAGCGCTTCTCAAAACCAACAGACCCTTTGCGGGTGAGCGCGTCCTTTGTCAGCAGCTTGCCGGTCAGCGCCAGCATGAAGGTGATGACGGATACGGCGACGGGCCGTCGCACGCCATCGGGCGTGATGACCAAGGCAATACCGGCTGCGGTGCATGCCTCAACGTCGACAGTGTCGTAGCCGACCCCGAAGCGGGCAACGACGGCCAGGCGGCCGCTCCTGGGGACACTCGTGGCATCGAAACGATGGGCGAGGAGGATGAGCGCATCGAAATCCTCAAGTTGGTCGGCGCGAAGCGGACTGTTTGACTCCAGGAACACCATCTCGACACCTGTCGCATTGCGCAGCGGCTCCAGATCGAAATCTGGGTAGGTCGGCGAGCCGTCCGGCTTGCGGAAATCACCGGAAAGCGCCACCCTGAATTCTACGCCGTCCATCGTCTCCTCCGCTCCTATTGGCACCCGGCCCGGATCTTGGAAACCGCGTCGGCGATCGCGTCGTGCAGGACCCAAACGTCGCCTGAATAACAAATGAAATCGAAGCCCTGTGCGTAGAACTCGTGTCCCTGGGCGACGTTGGGCACCAAGCGTCCAAGCGATTTGTTGTGCTTTTTGGCGGCGGCAACGATTTTGGCCATTGCAGCAGTGAAAGTGGGGTGGGCGAAGTCGCCAGGAATGCCGAGCGAGACGGACAGATCGAAATGTCCGACCCAAAGACAATCAACCCCGTCCAGTCCCGCGATGCCGTCAATGTTCTTGACGCCGTCGGCGGTCTCGATCAGGCAGATGAACGTGGAGCGCTTGTTGGCGGCCTCGAATTTATCAGCGACCGAGCCTGGGCGGTAGCGGTCATGAGCGATCTGCAGCGCCACGCCGCGGGCGCCGGCAGGGTGGTACTTCATGGAATTGATGATGTGCTGCGCCTGTTCGACGCTGCTCACCATCGGCGCGATCAGGCCTTCGGCGCCCATATCCATGGCGCGGGCAAGGAAGTGGTAGTCCTGCGATGGCACACGCACCATGACCGGCAGGTCAGCCGCCTCGAAATAGCGAATCGCACTCTTCAGCGTCTCCAAGCTAAATCCCGAATGCTCCATGTCGAAAAAGACGAAATCGCAGCCAGCGGACTTCAGGATGTGACCGATTCCCGGCGTGGCGAACTCGGCGACGAGCGTACCGAGCTTGACCCGCCTGTGAGAAGCTAACGCCCTGAGACTTGGCTCTGACATGCACTTCCTCCCGTTCGCCCCAATGGGGCAATCCGCCTACGTTCTCTTCAATGCGTGGCCTCAAGAACGAGGTCGCAGGTCGTCACCAACTTGGTCACGACGAGCGGCGCGCTCCGCGTATTGAATTCGTCGAAATGAGCGGTGCGGCAATGGTCCTCGAATGCGGCCTCGCTATCGTAAATTTCATAGAGCAGGACCCGATCCGGTTCGCCACGCGCCTCCGTCACGTCAAAGCGGCGGCAGCCGGCCTCGGTGCGCATCGACGCGGTTGCATTGGCGTCGACAAGTTCTCGGAACCTGTCCCGGGCACCAGGCCTCAGGCGGAAATCGACCCAGACGACAAATCCGGTCATCACTTGGGCCTCGCAAGTTGCAGGTACCGCTTGGCCACATATTCGAGATGGCTGCGCATGGCCGTCTCTGACGCGTCTGGATCGCGCGCGGCCACGGCCTCGAAGATTTCGCGATGAGCCTGGTAAGCCTTGCGGTCTTGACCCTTGGCCAATGTGGTGCGACGCTGTTCGAGCAACCATTCAGCCAACGCCGCGTGAATAGCTGTAAAGATCCGATTGCGGGTGATTACCGCCAGCACGTAATGGAAGTCTACGTCCGTGCGCTCGAAGCGCGCCAGGTCGCCGATTGATTGACGGTTGAGTTCGAGCGCCTCCTTGAGGCTCTCAATGTCTTCCGGGGTAGCATGCACAGCGGCGTTGCGGGCAAGGCCGACCTCGAAAAACAACCGCGCGCTCTGGAAGTCGTGAACCCCTCCCGGCGCCGAAATCATGTGCCGAGCCGGCCCTGAAAGGGCGTCGATCACGAATTGAGGAGTGGGTCGAGTGACGCGGGCACGCTCCCCCGATTTTACCTCGACAAGGCCCATTTTGCTCAGATGCAGCAGCGCCTCACGGATGGAAGGCCGCCCTACCCCGAACTGCCGCATGAGTTCCCGTTCAGATGGGAGACGGTCGGCTTCGGCCAACTCTCCCTCTCGGATCATCCGCTCGAGGTGCGCTGCCACCTCGTCCGAAAGCTTCCGCTGTTTGATCAGAACTCCGATCATGTGGCATACCTGTTATACCAATCAGGTACGTTATGATCCCATAGCACCCCTTGTCAACGAGATCTAAGCATCCGGTGGCCGGGCCCTTAAAGCACTCCGTCGTTGTCGAGGCGTCCTTTGCGACGCCTTCAATGTCTTCACGAAGATTTCAGTAACTTGAGGGAGAGCGAGCACAATCTGCTCGGTGTTCCGATCGGGAACGGTCTTCGAACCCTGGGTCGGTGGTCAGTTTGAACCTGCGGTGTGGACCCCAGGAGTGCCACCGGGCCGTGTGCTGGCCGAGACCTACCCAACCGCCTGCTTATGAGCTGGGACATGAGCCCTCGATGGCAAGTAGACCTCGACCTGAGCAAGATCAGCGAATGGAAGCGGGTTCACAGCCGAGGCGGAAAACGCGAACTCTCGCTGCTGGACCCTTTTGGCAATACGCCTGCTCCATCTCGTAATCTTTTTCCCCGCCGCAATGTCGCAAAGGAAGGGATTGTCGGGTTAGTCCCCTCTACGCTCCAGAGCGCTCGTCACGTTGTGCTCATCCTTGTGCGGTTGGCGGCCGCCGCTTGAGGATGCGCATTTGAAACTGTCTCAAGATCATTTTAGTCCTGAGGGGCCTCAGGCGGGGGCGCTTGCCATTTAGTTATCGTCACCTGCGCATGTCGAACCCGTACTCGGCGCCAATCTACGCGCTGGCCAGTTTGCGACATGTGGTTTCGGCGATCCGCTTTCAGTGCGACGATCATGCTGGACGGCTGATATGAGGCGCGTTCCCGCCTGGCAGCTTAGGGGCAGCAAGCAGGACGTCGGCTTTCTTGCCTCGACCTGGCCTAAGCAGTCATTCAATTCGTGGCCTCAAGCAGCTCATCCACGCTCCTCCTGACGCGGCGTGCCATCCAGCCGATCTCGGGCTGATGTGCGTGGACGGCAGTCGTCCTTTGACCACCGCTTCTGGCGGCGCCGATTGGCGAGCCGCCTCGCCATCATTAGCTATGGAACGGAAAAGAAACCATTCAGCATCAGACTACCGCTTTTCGACGCACCTTTTCGAATATGTCGGAACGAGCGCTTGTCGCGCAGCCCACGATGCCCCCCATTGGTGAACCGGTTCCATGAAGAGTCTGACAATACGCCACCGCATCCTCGTCAGTTTCGCAGCCGTTCTGGTGGTCATGTCCGTGATAGCCCTCATCGCGTACGCCTGGTTTCTTCAGGCGGGGGAGGAGGCGACTGAGGTCGAGAAGGGCATCCTTCCGGACCTTTATCACAGTACCGAGATCATGACGGGCCAGATGGCGGCCCATAGTCTGCTTCAGGAATATGCCCTTCAGGACAACCCGTCAGACAGAAGCACGGTTGAAAACGCGATCACGACCAATCGCAACCAGGTGCAGCGGTCGATGGACGACTATGAGGCAACGATCGTCTCCGATATCGACAAGCAGAATTATGCAGCCGTCAAACAACTCGCCAACCAATTCCGTCTGGCTGAAACTGCTGTGCTGGAAACAAGCCGGGCTGCCTTGTCGAAAGGTGAAACTCCCAATGAAAGCCCAGCTATCAAGAACGAAGTAGAGCCGATCTTTGTAAAATTGCAGTCCGCTCTGCAGGCCATGGTTGAGGATCACAGAGGCGAGGCAAACAGCGCGACGCAGCGGATCAGCTCGATCGTCAGAACGGCCGAAGTCGGTTTGAGCGTTGGCTTGTTGATAGCCCTCGGGCTAGCCCTTCTTTTGGGTTACCAGCTGTTTCGCGCCATTACAGGTCCGCTCACCCGTTTGGTCGACGCGGTTCAATTGATGCGGCAAGGCGACTTCAGCGAACGGCTCGATCTGAGGCGCCGAGACGAATTCAGCGTGCTTGCCGACGGCTTCAACGCAATGGCGGACGATCTCACAACCCTCATTGGTCAGGTTCAAAGGTCCAGCATACAGGTCGGCACGTCGATAACTGAGATCGCCGCCACCTCCAAGCAACAGCAGGCAACTGCGACTGAAATCGCAGCGACCACAACAGAAATCCGAGCGACAGCCAAGGAAATCTCCGCCACATCAAACGAACTGGTCCGCACGATGAACGAGGTCTCCACAGTTGCCGAACAAACCGCTGCCGTGGCTGGCGGGGGGCAAGCGGGGCTGACCCGTATGGAAGAAACCATGCAGCAGGTCATGGAAGCGGCTGGCGCGATCAATTCCAAACTGGCGATCCTGAGCGAGAAAGCCGGCAGCATCAATCAGGTGGTGACGACCATCACCAAAGTGGCCGATCAGACGAACCTGTTGTCGCTCAACGCTTCCATCGAGGCGGAGAAGGCAGGCCAATATGGCCGGGGTTTTGCAGTGGTGGCGACGGAAATCCGAAGGCTCGCGGACCAGACAGCTGTCTCCACCTACGATATCGAGCAAATGGTCAAGGACATCCAGTCGGCAGTCGCGGCCGGGGTGATGGGCATGGACAAGTTTTCCGAGCAGGTCCGTCGGGGTATGCAGGACATCCAGCAGGTCGGCGGGCAACTCTTCGAGATCATTCAGCAGGTTCAGGGGCTGGTGCCACGTTTCGAAGTCGCCAATGAAGGCATGCAAGCACAGGCGACCGGCGCGGGGCAGATCAGCGACACGCTAACCCAGCTAAGCGAGGCAGCTCAGCAAACAGTCGAGTCCCTTCAGCAATCGACGCTCGCGATCGACGAGCTCAATCAAGTCTCAGGCGGCATGCGAAGTAGCATATCGAGGTTCAAGCTACGAGCATAGCGAGCCGGCAGTAGGAGGTGACAATGCTATTCCTCGCCTTCAGCATGGGTCCGGATCGCTACTTGATCGATGTCCACAAAATTGAAGAGGTGCTGCCCTATATCGACGTGAAAGTTCTTCCGGGTGCGCCAACTGGTGTGGTGGGTTTGGTCAGCTATAACGGAATACCCATCCCCCTGATCGATGTCACCCTTCTTGCGCTTGGCCGACCATCGGAGCGCCTGTTGAGCACCCGGATCGTTGTGACGCGCTATCCGGCGGATGATGGCGAGCGACGCCTGCTGGGGCTGATCGCGGAACGGGTGACGGATACGATCGAGCGAGACCCGGCCGATTTCGCGCCGTTCGGACTGGAACCAGGAACCCCGCCCTATCTTGGGCCGGTGGCTTCCGATGGTTTGGAGATCATTCAGTGGGTCAAAGTGGAAGCGCTGCTTTCGGAAGAGATTCGTACCGCTTTGCTCCGCCAGGCGGCAATAGGTGATCAATGACCGGAGCAATAGAAAAGCTCCTGACGGAAACCATTGGACTGGACAGTGCCAGCGTTGGTCCGACAGTGGTTCGTCAGGCGGTCAGAGAACGGATGGAAGCATGCCGGATAACCAACCCTCAGGCCTATAGGCAACACTTGGCCGGTTCCTCGCAGGAGCTGCAGGAGCTGATCAATGCGGTGGTGATCCCAGAGACCTGGTTCTTTCGCGACCGAGAAGCGTTCACGATGCTGGCGCGGCATGCGCGCGCGCACAAGCCTGCTCAGCCGATAAGAATCCTGAGCCTGCCATGTTCAACCGGCGAAGAGGCTTACTCGGTCGCCATGGCCATGTTCGATGCCGGCTTTGAGGCACATGAGTTCAAGATCGATGGCGTGGACGTCAGCAGCCGCAATATCGCGACGGCTGAACACGCCATCTATGGCCGCAATTCGTTTCGCGGCAGCCATTTAGAATTCAAGGATCGCTATTTCGAAGCGGCCGAGGGCGGGTTGCGGCCTGTTGCTGGGGTGCTGAAACAGGTTCGGTTCATGGTAGGAAACTTGTTCGGTTCTCACGCGCCTTTCGGGCAAGAGGTCTATGACATCCTGCTTTGCCGCAATTTGCTGATCTATTTCAATCGAGAGCTGCAGGATCGCGCATTGATCTGCCTGAAGGACCTGCTGGCCAAAGACGGACTTCTTCTGGTCGGTCCGGCGGAAGCAGCTCTTCCAAGGGTGCATGGCTTTCTTTCCGCTGAATGGCCATTGGCCTTCGCCTTTCTGAAATCGGAGCCCGTCAAGACCACGGCGCCGAAAGTTTCGGCCGCCGTCCCGGTGCGGACGCTAAGCCCTAAGGTCAACAAGAGCGAGCCTCTTCGTCCGTTCCGACCGACAATTGGCAATGAAGGCCGCGGGCAGGCTCCGGCCAAGCCGCTTGCACACGCCTCGGAAAGCCTCATCGCGGTTGAACGGATCGCCAATGCAGGACGCGTAAAGGAGGCACAGGAGGTCGCCCTGGCGCATCTCAGGGAGTTCGGTCCTTCCGCAGAAATCTTCTACCTGCTAGGCCTCGTCCAGGATGCGGATGGTTCTGCACCCGAAGCCGCGCAAAGTTATCGCAAGGCGCTCTATCTCGCGCCAAATCATCTTGAAGCTCTTGTCCATCTGGCTTTGCTGCTTAGCAAGCAAGGCGACCATAACGGCGCCGAGGCGCTGGCCGGCCGGCTGGGTCGGGTCCAGAAAAGGAGCGGCAGTTGATGGCGGCTTCGACAAGGATCGCTCAGCCGGTGGAGGAGATCGAAATCAACGACTGCTGGCGGCAAATAGGCGTACGGGGTGACAAGTCATGTCCGCTACTAGAGCAGCATCTCCACTGCCGCAATTGCCCGACCTACAAGAAGATCGCACGACGCCTCCTCGACCGTGCAGCTCCCTCGGCATCTCGCGACGAATGGCCTGACAACGCTGGTCGTGCAGGGATCGATTCGGCAGACAGCGACGCGCTGCAGACGGCCGTTCTCTTCCGTTTGGGGGAGGAATGGCTGGCACTTCCGGTCGGTATTTTTCATGAAGTGGCTGAATCTCGTCGCGTTCATTCACTTCCACATCGCAGGAACAGTGCACTGCTCGGCATTGCGAATGTCCGTGGTGAATTGCTCATTTGCCTGTCCCTGGCCGAATTGCTCGGGATAGACGAGCGCAAGGAAGGGGAACAAGGCACACGAACCAAGGTATTTCGCCGCCTTGTCGTGGTAGGCGAGCGCGACAAGCGGGTTGCTTTTATGGTTGATGAGATCCACGGCTTACATCGGTACCAGGAACGCGACACTCTCGCTGTTCCGGCCATGATTGGCAAGGCACTGTCTGCCGCTACGGTTGCCGTGCTGCTATGGCAAGGACGAGCCGTTGGCTGTCTCGATCCACGACAACTGCTCACGATGCTGGATCGGAGCATCGCATGACAGATGAAGACTTCAGCCAGGTTTCGATGCTCAGCCTCTTCCAGGCCGAACTGGAGACGCAGTCACGGGCTCTGACCTCTGGACTTCTGGCACTCGAACGCGATCCTATCGCCGCCGACGCCCTGGAAGCATGCATGCGTGCCGCGCATTCCCTGAAAGGAGCTGCCCGCATCATCGACCTGATGCCCGCAGTCAAAGTTGCAAATGCGATGGAAGACTGCCTGGTCGCAGCGCAACGCGGGCATCTGAGGGTGCGACGGGAGCATATAGACGCGCTTCTGCAAGGTTCTGACCTTTTGAAATTGATCGCATCGGGATCATCGAGCGAGAGCGCCAACTCAGAAGTCGAAACCTTTCTCGCGAAGTTCGAGGGGTTGTCCCTCCCCCAGGCAAAGCCCGGGCCCCAAGATTCTGCAGCTGATTTCGCAACTCCAGATCATGCCCAGGAGCAACTGGCGACGACCTCTTCAGCGAACCTCCTCGTTGGGGCGGTGCCGCAAGCCCACGGCAGCATCAGCTCTGATAGAATGGTTCGGGTGACGGCAGACAGCCTGAACCGATTGCTCGGGCTGGCTGGCGAGTCGCTGATGGAAGCTCGGCGGCTCAGGCCATTCGCTGACGGGCTGCTACGGCTGAAGCGACTTCAATCGGACCTCGCAAGTGCATTCGACAATCTTCATGCAGTGCTGCCGCCGGTTTCAAACGATGCGGCGGTGGTGGAGGCGCTGGCTGAAGCGCAGCGAAAGCTTCGGTTGAGCCAAGCGTTCCTGGCGGAGCGTTTCGATGAGTTGGATTCAGTGGATCGGAAAGCGACCGATCTTGCCAACAGATTGTACGACGAAACGTTGGCGAGCCGGATGCGGCCTTTTGAGGACGGCGTGCGACACTATGCGAGAATGATCCGCGACCTCGGTCGTACCCTTGGCAAGCGGGTGCGACTGGAGATCGTAGGCGGCTCGACCGGCATCGACCGCGATATCCTCGAGCAGCTCGATGCCCCTTTGGGGCACCTTCTGCGCAACGCTGTAGACCATGGGCTTGAACCGCCTGAGGAGCGCCTCGCGATGGGCAAACCCGAAGAGGGGCTCATCAGGCTCGAAGCGAGGCACAATGCCGGGCTGCTGCAGATAGCCGTGGTGGACGACGGCAGGGGGATAGAGCTCTCGAAGCTGCGCGAGACCGTCGTCGCCCGGCAACTTGCAACCAGGGAAAGTGCTGAAACACTCAGCGAAAGCGAATTGCTCGCATTTCTGTTTCTGCCAGGCTTTTCCATGAAAGCGGGCCTTACCGACGTCTCAGGTCGCGGTGTGGGGCTCGATGCAGTGCAAGCCATGACGAAGGAAGTCCGGGGAGTCGCAAGCGTCTCCTCAGAATTTGGCCACGGAACCCGATTTCAACTGCAATTGCCGCTGACATTGTCGGTCCTGCGCACGCTGCTCGTCGATGTCGATGGAGAGCCCTATGCTTTTCCACTCGCTGCCATTTCCAAGACTTTGAAACTGCAGCGGACGGAGATCAACGTCCTGCAGGGCCGGCCGCATTTTCGATTGAACGATCGACAGATCGGGCTGGTCACCGCTCGCGAGGTGCTCGATCGAGGTGAGCCCGGATCGGAACCGAACGAACTATCGGTCGTCGTCGTGGATGCGGGTCGGGGCGATGCGTACGGCCTGATCGTTGACCGTTTTCTCGGGGAACGCGAGTTAGTGATCAGACCTCTCGATCCACGGTTTGCCAAGATCAAGGACATCAGCGCAGCGGCCCTGATGGAAGACGGTTCGCCTGTTCTGATCTTCGACGTCGACGATCTGATCCGATCGGTGGAAAAGCTTGCATCGTCCAGCGGATTTCGAGCTCTTCGGCGCGCCGCGGGCGGTCCCGAAGCGAGCAGGCGCAAGCGCGTGCTCGTGATTGACGATTCACTGACGGTTCGCGAACTCCAGCGCAAGATGCTCGGCAATTACGGTTATGAGGTCGAAGTGGCGGTAGACGGCATGGACGGGTGGAATGCCGTCCGGTCTGGTCCTTTCGATCTCGTCGTCACCGACATCGACATGCCTCGCATGGATGGCATCGAGCTGGTGAGTTTGATCAGAAAGGACGCTGATCTCAAGAACACACCCATTATGATCGTTTCATACAAGGATCGGGAAGAAGATCGCGCGCGCGGGCTCGACGCAGGTGCGGACTATTATCTGACCAAGAGTAGTTTTCAGGACGAGGCGCTGATCCATGCCGTCGTGGACATGATTGGCGAGGCGGCTGAATGAGATCGAGATTGGAAGCCAACGAATGAGAATCGGCGTAGTTAACGACATGCCGATGGCGGTTGAACTTCTGCGTCGACTGGTTCTGTTGACCGGCGAACATCAGGTCGCGTGGATCGCGACTAATGGGCGTGAGGCGGTCGAGGTCTGCAGACGTGATCTGCCGGATCTGATACTCATGGATCTAGCGATGCCAGAGATGGACGGCGTGGAAGCGACCCGCAGAATCATGGCGGAAACCCCGTGCTCAATCTTGCTGGTGACCGCCAGTATCGAAGCCAACCTCGCCGGCGTCTACGAAGCAATGGGTCATGGCGCGCTTGACGCAGTCGATATTCCGTCAGTGGGCATCGAAGGCAACGCGTCCTCGCAATCCGCCCGGCTTTTGACGAACAAGATACGAACGATAGGCAAGTTGATCGGCGATGCGCCTACCCAGGCAAAAAGGCGGATGTCACGTGCGGCTGAGCCGTCAACTCGACACGTGATAGCAATCGGCGCCTCTGCGGGCGGGCCGGCTGCCGTTGCCGCAGTCCTGAGCGCGTTTCCCGTTGATTTTCGCGGCGCGATTGTGCTCGTCCAGCATCTCGATGCTCAGTTCGTTCCAGGCCTTGTTGATTGGCTAGGGCAGCATACGCGTCTCCCGATCCGTCCGGCGGGGGAAAGGGATAGTCCACAAGCGGGCACCGTTCTCGTTGCCAGTTCTGCGGATCATCTGGTTTTCAAGTCAGCTCAGCAACTTGGCTATACGCCCAGCCCCAAGGACAATGTTTATCGGCCGTCGGTAGATGTGTTCTTCGAAAGTGCGGCGCAATGGTGGCCTGGCTCGGTGATTGGTGTTCTGCTCACAGGCATGGGCAGGGATGGTGCGCGCGGGCTGAGACAGCTCCGTGACAAGGGACATCTCACAATCGCGCAGGATAGAGCAACCAGTGCCGTCTATGGCATGCCGAAGGCCGCCGCCGACATCGGCGCGGCTGTTGATATTCTTCCTTTGGGTGCGATCGGCTCACGTATAATCGAAGCCTGCGAGCGCTCCACGTGAAAGGCCCCTTCCGATGACGCAAGAACCAGAGTTGGTCCCGCCACTTGCAGATAACTATTCATCCATGGTTCTGCTCATCGATGATCAGATCATGGTTTGCGAGGCGGTCAGGCGCGCCCTAGCCAACGAGCCCGATATTTCCTTACACTTCTGCACCGACCCGTTGAGAGCGATGACGGTCGCGGATGAGGTAAAGCCAACCGTCATCCTGCAGGATCTCGTCATGCCCGGGGTGGATGGGCTACATCTGGTGCGAGAATACAGGAAGCATGCGTCGACACGCGCGGTTCCAGTCATTGTGCTGTCGAGCAAGGAAGATCCAGCCACCAAGGGCGAAGCCTTCGCTGCGGGCGCGAACGACTATCTCGTCAAACTGCCGGATCGTATCGAGTTGATTGCACGCATTCGATATCACACGCGGGCCTATCTGGATCACGTCCAGCGAGACTCGGCACACCGAGCGCTGAGGGAAAGCCAGCGACAGCTGATCAGTGCAAATCTAGAGCTTGAACGTCTGACGCGGATCGATGGCCTGACAGGTCTCGGTAACAGGCGCTATTTTGACGAATATCTGGCGGCTGAATGGAAACGCGCTTTTCGCGCACAGTCCCCACTGTCGCTGTTGATGATCGATGCCGATAACTTCAAACGATACAACGATACCTATGGCCATATGGCCGGCGACGATGTGCTGAAGCAAATCGCCCGCGTAATCCAGAGCGGTTCCGGCCGCTCCACCGATCTCGCTGCGCGGTACGGAGGCGAAGAGTTCGTCATCGTGCTGGTCGACACCATACTGGAACAATCCAGTGCGATCGCCGAGCGGCTCGTCCAGAGCGTGCGAGAGTTGAACATACCCCACGGCCCGGATCGCGTGACCATCAGCGTCGGCGTCGCAACAGCGGTGCCCACCGAGAACGAGACGCCAAACGATTTCGTCAATGCCGCCGATTTGGCTCTGTTTCGTGCCAAATCGGAAGGACGAAATCGTGTTGCGCTTCATATGTCCCGCAGCTAGAGAAGCTCACATCTCAGTCAACGAAGCGCGCCCTGTTCGATTTGAGGACGACCTTGGCGAAGTCGGGCATCTCGAGACCTTGCCGCACCAGGCCATCAAGAGTTTTCTCAGCCGCCCTGATGGCGGAGAGCCGGGCCAGCACAGTCTCAGCCTCCAGGCGAGGCACCACGGCGACACCGTCGCGGTCGCCGACCAGTATGTCTCCCGGCGAGATAGTCACTCCTCCCAGCACCACCGGGAATCCGACCGTGCCTGGACCATTTCGCGCAGGCGAATTCGCAATGACCCCGGCACAGTAAACCGGCAACCCGACCGCCTCGATCCCGACAACGTCGCGCACCAGACCGTCAGTGATGAAGCCGGCGACCCCCTTGTTGCGCGCCATGCCGAGCACGAGATCGCCAGTTACCGCGGTACCGGCAAAGCTGTCGGTGGCCGCGACGATGACATCGCCACTTGCTGCGGCATCCAGTGCTCCAAACAGGGCGAGGTTGTCGGCGGGACCGCAGTGACAGGTCACGGCGACGCCGACCATCGTCGCAGTAGCTGGCGACAGTGGCTTGATCGCATAATGCAAGGCGCCGCGTCCCCCCATCGCGTCTACGACCTGGCTAACCGGCACGCCCGCAAAAGCACTGATGATTTCTGCTGCGGGCCGTTCGAAACGGCGCTTGATGGTGAGCAGTGGTGGGTCTTCAATCATGTAGCGGCCCCATTCCCTGAACGAACGAAATACAGTCCGGCCCGAGGTCGCGCAGGCTCCGCGCGCCCATCAGTCCCATGACGCGGTCGATCTCCTTGCGGTAGAGTTCGAGCACGTGGCGTACCCCCTCCTCGCCGGCGACCGTGAGCCCCCACAACTGCGGCCGCCCGATCAGACAGCACGAGGCGCCGAGCGCCAGGGCCTTGACGACGTCAGAGCCTCGCCTGATGCCGCCGTCGATAAGCACTGGTACGCGGCCGGCGACAGCCGCGACAACCGCCGTCAACGCGTCCAGGGATGCGGCGGCGCCGTCAAGCTGACGTCCCCCATGATTGGATACGATGATGCCGTCGATTCCTCGGGCTACAGCCTCGGCGGCTTCGCTGGGATGCAGGACGCCTTTCAGCAACAACGGTCCGGACCAGACAGTGCGCAGCCAGTCGACATCGGCCCAGGAGAGTCCGGGATCGAGCATTGCGGCCATTCGGCCCGCCAATGCACCGACCGTCGCCGTATCTCCGGGGCGCGCGTAGTTGCCGAAAGTCAGTTTCGGGAGTCGGGTGCGCATACGAAGAAGCCACGCCGCCTTGGTGGCGGCCGCGAGGGTTCCGGCCACACCGAAGCGCGGCGGGATGGCAAAACCGTTGCGGATGTCGCGTTCACGGTTGCCAAGCATCTGGTTATCAATGGTGAGCACCAGCGCGTCGTAGCTTGAGGCACGCGCCCGATCCACCATTTCTCGGGTGAAGCCGCGATCGGTATAGACGAACACCTGCATCCACCGTGGGCTACTTCCGGTGGCTGCTATATCCTCCAGCGTGCAGACCGATCCGTGGCTGGCGCAGTAGAATGTCCCTGCGGCCGCTGCGGCTCGGGCGGCTGCGCGCTCGCCGTCGGGCCAGAACAGCCCAGCCAGGCCGGTTGGCGCGATGCCCAGCGGGATGGCAAGTTTCGCGCCGAAGAGGTCAAGGGAAAGGTCTCGCGTCGTTGCACCGTTGAGTGGTCGCGGCAGAATGGCAACCTCGTTAAAAGCTTGCTCGTTCCGGCGCAGCGTTCGCTCATCCTCGGCACCGCCATCGGCGAAGTCGAACACCGGGCGTGGCAAAGTCCGCCGCGCGGCGACGCGGACCGCGGCCACGCTGTACAGGCACTTCAACGCCGCCATCGAAGCAGACGATGCCGCACCGCCCGCACCGCGGTCATCGCCTGTGTTTGAGGCGGACGAGGAGCTACTCACGGTTGCTTTCCGCCGATGCGACCATGATGCGTCGGTCCACCGCCTCCCGGAACACGCACGCAGGAGAGTGTTCCCTCAAAGGAGGGATCGCTGCCGGTCGCCAGCACGCCGGCATTTGTCACCCAAAGCATCTCGCCCGAGAAGACGCAGTTGGTCGTTGCCTTGCCGCAGACGAAGAAACCCTCCGCTGTGCCGTTGGGCTTCAGAACGTGAATGCCGTTGGCGGCAATATCCGTGACATAAAGGCGGCCATCGGCTCCGACCTTCAGCCCGTCCGGGATCGGATTGGCCCCAGGCAAGCGGCCCAGGTCTTCGACGGAACCATCCGGACGCTGCCGCTTGACGCGCCCCGTATAGGACTCCCCCCAAATGATCGAGCCGTCGGCTTCGATCGCCACACCATTGGGGAAGGTCGGCTTGTCGAAACCGAGAGCAAGGTAAGCACTGCCATCGGGGTTGACGGCAAAAATGTAGCTTGGGTCCGGATTCCCCGGGTTGTATGTGCCGGGATCGCTGAAGATGAGCCGGCCGTCAGCAGCAAATACAAGATCGTTTGGCCCATTGAGCCGAATGCCCGCGACTTCGCTCAGCAGGATTTCCGGCTTTCCGCCTTCGGCAACCCGCTGGATCGATGGCGTCGTCATGTCCGCGGCCCGCCAAGGTCCGGTCGTGCCGCCGTTCTGGCAGACATAGAGCAGGTCATCCGATCCGAGAACGCAGGCGTTGGGCGCTCCGGCAACATACGCGAACTGGCGAGCACTTCCGTCGCGATCTATGGCCGTCAGCTGGCTGCGATAGCTTTCGACGATGACAATTCGGCCATCGGGCAGCACCGTCGGGCCCTCGGGCCAGCCAAGGCCGGTCGCGACAACCTCGACGGCCAGCTTTTCAACCTCGTTCATCGTGCGACCCCCAGAACGGCAGCCTAACAAGATTTGTCGGGTATAATCCAGCCTGGCGGTCTCCGGACCCGGCGACTCAAAGATAGCTTGGCTGACGTGCGCGTTGCTGGCCCCCCTAGGCCGCCCCCCCACCCCGGCGCCGGTGAACCCCGACGGGCGGAGGCCTATGGCTACAGCGCGAGCCGATCGGTGTCTACATAGCTCGGTAGCACTGGCTTGCTCCTCCAGGTTGGGTGGCAGGATTAGGTGCTGCTGAGGCCAGCGTGCAAGGAACAAGTGCAGGTGGAGAAGGTTGAATCTCAGTTCCTCTCCCTCTAACACTCACAAAGTCCAACAATTCTCTGCTCCGCTGCCAGGCGCTCTTGAGCCGAGCGTTTGCAGGGCGTGCGTGTGGCCAAAAGCTGGGGAGCGCCGCAGCGCCCAGGCGTGCAAATT
Source organism: Mesorhizobium sp. M0514 (assembly GCF_040321145.1). NCBI lineage: Bacteria > Pseudomonadati > Pseudomonadota > Alphaproteobacteria > Hyphomicrobiales > Phyllobacteriaceae > Mesorhizobium > Mesorhizobium sp. M0514. Next base: position 29,689 of record NZ_JAMYQZ010000042.1, on the reverse strand, counting down.
GCTCTCTGAACGCCGATCCTTCTCCGAAGCTGGGGAGTAGCCCCAAAATCCAACACCAATATCATGCCTCAACGGCGGTTTTGCCACTGCCAGTTTTGCGGTTCGCTCGCCTGTCAAAAGGGACAGTCTTTCGGGTCACGATCCGGAGTGGGTTTGCCAAGGCTCCCGGAATCGAGGTGGCCCACTTTTGCGTCGGGGCTCCGCCACTCTTCAGATCAACAGCAACCAGCACCAATACGCACCAATCACCATTTGCACAGCGAACGCGGTGAACCTGAGACTGACCGCGAGTTGGCTGGTTGAGACGAGGTGGATCACCGACTGCACTATACGTGCGCCTAACATCGTGGAGGCCAAGGGATCCGTGACATCTGTCTTTGAAATGATGATCGCGACTCCGAGCAGACCTCCGAAGATTGGAAGCCCTTCAATGCAGTTGGCGTGGGCACGGGCTAACCTCCGCATAAACGGGGAGAGGGCTCCGTTATCTGGCGTAAAGCCGTTTGCCGGGACTTGCCCAGAGATCACCAGGTAGCTCCGGATAACTTCCATCACGATCAGCAGGGCCAGCGCCCACGAGATGAAGCCAGTCAATGCGTAAGCACTCGCCGACATGTGCCCTCCCCGTTGCTAGCAATCTAGGTCGTTGTAGCCGATCAACTAGTCTAATGCTATTCGACGAGGAGGGGCGGCCTGTAGTGGGGCCGAAACGGAATAGCAGCTTTTGGACGTTGTGCCCGGAATAGCTGCCGTTCAGCCAATCAGCAGGATTGACCGCTTTCGCCCTTTAGCGACCCTTCCGCGCCAGATCAGTCGATGCTTGAAGCTGCCATTCGCAGAGTGAAAGCGGCGTCGAGCATGGTCAGAAAGGCGCGCACGGCGGGGTTGGCGCGTCGGCTTGCCGGCCAGAGCACGGTGACATTGTTTCGCTCGACCGCGAACGTGGACAGCACTGGGACCAGTTCGCCGCGCTTCACATAGGGAGCCGCCATGAAGGAGGCGCCTATGCCTATCCCACCGCCGGCTGCCAGCATGATGAGCACGGCATCGCTGGCATCGGCGACCACACCGGAATTGGGCACGATCTCGATTTCACGGTCGCCAATCCGGAAGGGCCAGCGAAAGGCCTGGCCTGTGCTCTGATATCGAAGGTTGACGGTGTCGTGCCCTTCCAGGTGATCGGGATGGGTCGGTGTGCCGCGTTCCTCGAGATAGGCTGGCGAGGCGAAGCAGCAAAGCCGATGGGGTGCGATCTTGCGTGATAGTAGCCGGGTATCAGCCAGATCACCGATGCGTATGGCGACATCGATCCCTTCCTCGATCATGTCCACCATCTGGTCACCCAGCCTGAGATCGACGATCAGGTTCGGATGGAGCCGACGGAAAGCCGGTAAAGCCGGAGCGATCAGATGCAGTCCGATCGGCAGCGGCGCGGCCACGCGCAACGTGCCCGATGGTTCGGAGCGCGCGGTCATTGCCGCCTGCTCTATTTCCTCCGCCTCGCGTAGCAGACGCAGCGCGCGCTCATGCAGGTCGCGCCCTTCGGGCGTGAAGGTGAGCGAGCGCGTTGTACGGGTAAACAGCGACACTCCTAAATGCCGCTCGAGCCGCTGGACGCTCTTGCTGACCGCCGAAGGGGAAATCGACAGCGCGCGCGCCGCTGCCGTGTAGCTGCCCAGCGATCCCGCACGCGCGAAGGCGATGATGCCAGTGAGCCGATCCAAAGTGATATGTTCCGCCATGGCATTACTTAACCGCCATCGGCACCGATTATCAACCGGCGGTCATGCCGCTAGATTCGCTCCAATGACATGGATGAGCGGAGATTTCACCAATGAGCGATAAGATGAAGGCAGTCCGTCTGCACGCATTCGGTGGTCCCGAGATGCTGGTGTACGAAGACGCGCCTAGGCCGGGTGTGAAGCCCGGCGAGGTGCTTGTCCGAGTCCAGGCGGCCGGGCTTAATCCGCCCGACTGGTATCTGCGGGATGGCTATCGCGCACTGCCGCCAGAATGGCGACCCAACGCGTCCTTCCCACTGATTCTCGGCACGGACGTGTCGGGCGTCATTGAAGCGGTTGGCGCTGACGTCGCTGAGTTCAGCATCGGTGACGAGGTCTACGCAATGGTTCGCTTCCCCGATAACTTGATGACGGGTAGCAATGCCTACGCGCATTATGTCAGTGTGCCGGCATCGCATGTTGCATTGAAACCAGCCGGCATCGACCATATTCATGCGGCTGGTGCGCCGATGTCGCTTCTGACGGCATGGCAGTTCTTGATCGAACTTGGCCACGACGAGCCGAATCCGTTCCAGCCCTTACCGCATGAGCCGGTGCCCCTCGACGGCAAGACGGTGCTCATCAATGGTGCCGGAGGCGGTGTCGGGCATCTGGCCGTCCAGTTGGCGAAATGGCGGGGCGCGCGCGTCATCGCGGTGACATCGGCCAAGAACGAGGCGCTGATGCGCGATCTCGGCGTGGATCAATTCATCGACTACAAGACAACCGCGGCGGAAGATGTCGTTCGAGACGTCGACCTTGTCCTCGACGCGGTGGGCGGCGCGGACATGGAGCGCTTCTTCCATGTTCTGAAGCCGGGCGGCGCGCTGTTCCTGGTCAACCCACTGGGCTTCGCTGGTCACGAAGAGACAGAGAGGCTGGGGATCACGGTCTCATCCACACAGGTTCGATCCAATGGCGCGCAGTTGGCAAAAGCCGCCCGCCTGCTCGACGACGGCCTTGTGCGTGTCGTCATCGACAGCACATTCCCGCTGGCCGAGGCATCGCGCGCACATGAGCGCGCCGCCGACGGCAGTATTCAAGGCAAGATCGTGCTGGCCGTCTGAATTGTTGCTTTCAGTCCGACCGACCATCGGGAGTGCAGACGATCGGGCGCGATTACGCCGTTTAGCCGACGAAGACCACCGACCGACGTCCGGCTGAATCGTGCTCGACTACAAGTGCCGCGATGGCTGCCGCGATCTTCGCGCCGCCTTGCACTGACGGTTCGATAGGATTGGCGAAGTCCGCGTCCTCATTCGATACCAAGCGCAGGTCGACGAGCGGCAAACCGCGCGAGAACGCCGCCCGGGTGATGACGTCGTTGAGGACCGTCAGGGCAGTTGCGGCAAGTCTACGACGCTGTGGGTCGGGAAAGCGCGCCTCGTAGATCGTGCAGACAGCGGTGGGTAGGTTTTGGCCCAGCGCCCCCTCGAGCATCGTACAGTAGTCGTGCTCGAATTCCTCCCGGATATCGCTGATCCTGTCCAGAACCTCGGCCACCGAACAGGCCCCCTGCTCCAGAATCCCTGCATGACGAAGAGCATCATTGCCACCGACGCTGACGACAAGATGGCTAGCATCCTGGGGGAGCCGTTCAAGCTGCCGCTCGACGCCGCTTGTGACGGCGCCGTCGACGGCGTTTAGCGTTGCACGCCACCCCTCCGGCAAGCGCTCCCGCAGCTGCCGCACTACGTCGGGCCCGCGCGCGACATAGGCAGCGTTGTCAAAGATCGAATCCCCGAGAAGGACGACGTGTGGCATCGGATGCTCCGTTGAGGCCTCTGCCAATGCTGCATCAGCAGAGGAGGTAAGGTGGTGGGTTGTGACCGCGGCAGCGAGCACGGTCAGGAGATCACGGCGAGTCAGGCCACCTGCAGAACGGAACGGCATCTCAGCCGTCCAGGAACGCCAGAAGCGCGGCATTCACCGCGCTGGCCTCTTCGCGCTGTACCCAATGCGTCGCCTTCTCGAACGTCTGCAGGCCCCGATCGTTGCAAAGGGCCAGACTGCGCTCGGCCAGGCCATATTCCAGAGCTTGGTCCTGCATCCCCCACAGTACAAGGGTCGGCGTCGTGATCCTCCTTCAGGCTTGGGCGGAAGCGCAGCGCCCGATACCAGTTGAGCATGCCTGTCAGCGCCCCCGGCCGTTCCCAGGCCTGCCGATACTCTGCGATTTCCTCCGCCGTGAAGGCATCTGTTCGGCTGGATTTGATGAGCGCCCGTGCCAGCAGAGCCGAGCGCCCCGCCCCCAGAAAAGCCTCCGGCAGCAAGGGGAACTGGAAGAAAGGCCGCATAGCTGCTCCGCAGGAACTGGGTCGGAGATCGCAAGGAATGGGCAAGCAGCACCTCGGGATGGGGCGCGTTCAGGATGACGAGCCTTTCCAGGCGGTGCGGCAGCTTTGCGCCTGCCGCCCAGGCGACGATACCGCCCCAGTCATGACCGAGGAGGTGAAACCTTCCGATGCCGAGCGCGTCGGCGATGGCAACGACATCGCCGACGAGCTTCGGGAGCGTGTATTCACGGATGGCTTTCGGCTTGTCACTGGTGTTGTAGCCCCTCTGGTCGGGAACGATGACCCGGAATCCGGCGGAAGCCAGCGCATCGATCTGCCGTCTCCAGCCGATCCAGAAGTCGCCGGGAGCAGTCTGTCCCGGTCCAGCCGCTAGGCTGGCAGCAGCGGATGCGTCGATCAAAGTTAATATCTCGCGGAGTTGACGAGGAGTTCTGATAAGCAAGTTTCAATTTCGCGCTTTTTCCCGCAAATTCGAGAGCGTGAGGAATTGAAACCATTCGTTGATTAATCAGGCGTTTTCGCCGGCCTGTCACGCCGGAGGTCGCGGGTTCGAGCCCCGTCACTCGCGCCATTTCTCCTCAGGAGAAATGTGACATAATCGTCTAGAACATGGTCTTTCATGTGGAAATTCAGATCCGGTCGGATCTGAATTCGGTCTCTCCCGCAACGACGTCACCCCTTGGCCAGCAGCGCCTCGACCTCCTGCAGCGTCGGCATGGAGGGCGCCGTACCCGGCCTTGTCACCGAAATGCCGGCGACGGCGCAGGCGAAGCGGACGGCTTGCAGCGGCTCCACGCCTTTGGCGAGTGCGGCGGCCAGGCCGCCATTGAAGGCATCGCCCGCACCGGTAGTTTCGACCACTGCGCCGGCATTGACCACCGGGACATGGTCGGACCGAGCGGCCGTGTGCAGCAGCGCGCCTTTTTCGCCGAGCGTGATGATGACCGAGCCGACGCCTTTTTTGAGCAGGCTGTCGGCGGCGCGGCGAGCGTCGTCGATCGAAGAAACCTTGATGCCGGTCAGTTCCTCCGCCTCGGTTTCGTTGGGGGTCACATAGTCGCACAGCGTGTAGATGCGGTCCGGCAGCTTGGCCGCCGGCGCCGGATTGAGAATGGTGGTCACCCCTGCCCCGCGCGCGATCTCGAGTGCGCGCAGTGCCGCGTCGATCGGCTGTTCGAGCTGGGTGACGAAGACGCCGGCTCCACGGATCAGGCCGGCATTGGCCTCGATGTCTTCAGACGAGATCAGCATCGCCGCACCCGGGCTGACGATGATGGCGTTGTTGCCGGTCGTCTCCTCGATGAAGATGTAGGCCGCGCCGGTATAGCTTTGCGGCGTGTCGATGACGGCGGATTTCACGCCCGCCTCTGCCCAGGTCGCCTTGGCCATGTCGGCGAAAGCATCGACGCCAAGCCGGGTCAGGAAAGTGATGTCGGCGCCGAGCTTGCCTGCCGCCACCGCCTGGTTCGAGCCCTTGCCGCCAGGTCCCAGCTTGAAGGAATTACCAAGAATGGTCTCGCCCATGCGCGGCTGTCGATCGGCCCGGTAAGCGGTGTCGGCGACGAAAACGCCCAGAATGACGACAGGCTTGCCCGACGCCATGGCCCTACTCGGCGTCCGGCGGCACGACGCCCTTGCGAAAGGCGAAGCAGCCATAGAAGCGGCGCTCGCCGGTCTGGATGACGCAATAGGCTTTCTTGGCGCGCTCGTAGAAGGCGTAGCGCTCGACCGAGATCATCGGCCAGGCCTTGCCCTCGGCCTTGTCGATCTCCTTTTGCACCTCTTTTTGCACCGGCGGGATCTCGTCCGGCTTGCCGACGATCTCCATGCGCGCGGCCGCATCGTCGACGAAAGTGTCCAGCGGATAGAGCGACAGCACCGCCTTGACCACATCGGCCGCCGAGGCGTCGATGTGCAGAAGCTTGCCGAGCACGGTCTGCTTTGCCACCGAATCGGCGGGGAAATTGGTGTCGGCGATGATCAGATCGTCGCCGTGTCCCATTGCCCTGAGCGCTTGGAGCACATCGGCATTGAGCAATGGGTTGATCCCTTTGAGCATGGCAGTCCTCGTCAAACAGTTTGGTCAAAGTCGATTGGAAATCAGAGCCGGTTGCCGGTCTCGGCGTCGAAGAGATGGACCTGGTCGAGGCGCGGCTTGAGATTGAGCGTGTCGCCGGGCTTGAAGTCGTGGCGCTCGCGAAACAGCGCCACCATCTCGCCGCTGTCGCCGAAGCGCACGAAGACCAGCGTTTCGGAACCCGTGGGTTCGACCACCGAGATCTTTGCCGGCACGCCGTCGGGATGGATTTCGAGATGCTCGGGCCGCACGCCATAGACCACGGCCTGGCCCTCCTTGGCGGCGCTGCCGGCCGCGACCGGGAACAGCGTGCCTGCTATCTCGACCTTGTCGCCCTTGCGCACCACGCCTTTGAGCAGGTTCATCGACGGCGAGCCGATGAAGCCGGCGACAAACAGATTGGCCGGCCGGTCGAACAATTCCAATGGCGCGCCGACCTGCTCGATACGGCCATCGCGCATGACGACGATCTTGTCGGCCATGGTCATGGCCTCGATCTGGTCGTGGGTGACGTAGATGGTGGTGGTCTTCAGCCGCTGGTGCAGTTCCTTGATCTCGGTGCGCATTTGCACGCGCAGCTTGGCGTCGAGATTGGAGAGCGGCTCGTCGAACAGGAAGACTTGCGGATTGCGCACGATGGCGCGGCCCATGGCGACGCGCTGGCGCTGGCCGCCGGATAGCTGGCGCGGATAACGTTTCAGGTACGGATTGAGGTCGAGAATGTCGGCGGCGCGCTTGACCCGCTCGGCGACCACGGCTGGATCGGTCTTGCGCAGCTTCAGCGCAAACGCCATGTTCTGCTCCACCGTCTTGTGCGGATAGAGCGCGTAGTTCTGGAACACCATGGCGATGTCGCGCTTGGCCGGCGGCAGATTGTTGACGATGCGCTCGCCAATGGCGATCGTGCCGCCGGAGACGGTCTCCAGCCCGGCCACCATCCTGAGCAGCGTGGACTTGCCGCAGCCCGACGGGCCGACCAACACCACGAACTGGCCATCGGCGATATCGACGCTGACCTCGTGCAGGACCTTGACGGTTCCGAACCCCTTGGCCACATTGCTGATCGCGACTTGAGCCATCGTCCCCCCTTTTCTCGCGGTGAAGCTAGCCATTGCCAACGGCAAGGGCAAGTCGGTATGTTATCGATAAAAAGCCATTCGTGTTGACAAGGTAATCGATTACGCAAATATTAGCTGTTGCCAATCCGGCAGTCGGATTTTTATCCGAAAATCGGAGCTCCAGGCGACGCAGGGTGGGGTCCCACGTCCCCGTATGATAAAGGAGAACCGCCGACGTTTCGGCGTCGGAGGGATTGGCATTTTAATTCACGACTGTTGTTCTGGGAGGAATAGATGAGAGTCGGTCTGTACGAAAAACTCGTCCGCGCGGGTGCCACCCGGCGTGACATACTCAAAGGCGCGGCCTCGATGGCCGCGATCGCCGCCGCATCGGGCGCTGGGCTCGGCGCTTTCACCCGCCCGGCTGAAGCCGCCAGCGAGCTACGCTCCAAAATTCTGCAGATCCCCGGCGTCGGCAAGGGTCAGCCGACGGATGCCGATTTCCAGAAGGTCGGCGAACTCTGCCTGGAAGCCACCAAGGCCAACGTCAAGGAAGGCGAATTCGCCGGCGTCGAGCTCACCTTCATGGGCCTCAACAACCAGAACCTGCACAATGTGCTGTTCCGCGGCTTCCTGAAGCCGTGGGAGGCCTATACCGGCGCCAAGATCAGCTGGATCGACCTGGCGCAGGCCGACTACAATGCCCGCCTGCAGCAGTCGATCGCCACCGGCACCGTCGACTTCGATATCATCGAGATGGGCGCGCCCTTCGAAGGCGATGTCTGCGGCAAGGGCCTGACGTCCGAGATGCCCGACTGGGTCAAAGAGCAGATCGACATGAAGGATGTCGTGGCCTATCTGCAGCCGCCGGTCGGCACCTGGGACGGCAAGCAGTACCGGATCACCGTCGATGGCGATGCGCACAACTTCAATTACCGCACCGACGTTTTTGCCGATGCCGACCTCGCCAAGGCGTGGAAGGACGGCGGCGCGACCACCGAATGGAGTGTGCCGAAGACCTGGCAGGAAGTCCAGGCGGTCACAAAATTCCTCAAGGGCAAGAAGTTCAAGGACCAGGACGTCTTCGGCTATCTCGATGCGCCCAAGGCCTGGGGCGGTTTCGGCTTCTACTTCCTCGGCAGCCGCGCCACCGCCTATGCCAAGCATCCCGACGACAAGGCCTGGCTGTTCGATGCCGACACGATGAAGCCGCGCATCAACAATCCGGCCTGGGTGCGCGCCATCCAGGACGTCATCGACGCGCTGCCGTCGGAGCCCGCCGACCAGATCAACGCCGACCCGAATACGACAGCCTTCCAGCAGTTCCTGGCCGGCACCGGCTCGATGGTCACCTGGTGGGGCGACGTCGGCTCCAACGTCAAGACCAACGATAGCTCGGTTATCGGCGACGTCACCGGCTTCTCGATCCTGCCGGGGTCCGACGACGTCTACAATGCCAAGACCGGCGCCTGGGACAAACTCGCCAGCGGCCCGAACTATGCGCCAAACTGTGCCTATCTCGGCTGGGGCGTCTATGTCATGGCCCGCGTCGATACGGACGAAAAGAAGAAAAAAGCGGCATGGTCGGCCGCCGCTCATCTCGGCGGCAAGGACCTGTCAATCTGGACGGCGATGTATCCGTCCGGGTTCCAGCCCTACCGCAACTCGCATTTCGACATTCCCGAATGGGTGGCGGCAGGCTACGACGAGGCGTTCATCACCTCGTATCTGAAGTCGGAAGCCGACAGCTACAACCATCCGAACGCGGCGATCGAACCGCGCATCCCCGGCATCTTCCAGTACTATTCGGCTGCCGAGGACATTCTGGCCAACACATTCGCCGGCAAGATGAAGGCGCAGGAAGGCGCCGACGCCATTGCCGCGGCCTGGGAGAAGCTGACCGACCAGATCGGCCGCGAAAACCAGATCAAGCTCTACAAGGCCTCGCTCGGCGTGTAGGCTGATCCTATCGTGACAACAGGTCCGGCGGTGCAAGCCGCCGGACCTGACCGGCTCGGGCCGGTCGCAGGCTTGATTTTTTAAACGGACGGGGACGCGTGGCTGACCAGACCACCAATGTATGGCCGGCCAACGCCGGCCCAGCCGATCTGATCTCGCCGGCCCGCAAGCGGGCGGGTTTTGCCCTGATGGCGGCCGCCACGCTTGGCCTGCTGGCGGTGATCGCGTTTGAGATCCTCTACAAGAACGAGATCACCACGCTCGGCTTCGAGACCTGGCGTCCGATCGTCTACGCCTATGTTCTGTGGGGCGTGACGCTTGGCATCGGCCAGGTGCTGACGCGCGGCGAGGACGGCCAGCGCGCGCTGTTCCTGCTGCCGGCGCTGCTGTTCACCATCGCCATGGTGATCTTCCCGACGCTGTTCGGCTTCTATATCGCGCTGACCGACTGGAACCTGTCGTCCTTTTCCGGCCGCAAGTTCAACGGGCTCGACAATTTCTGGCAGATGCTGGCCGATCCCTACTACCGCAACGCGCTGTTCAACATGGTGCTTTATGTGCTCGCCGTGCTGGTTGAGTATGTGATTGCCTTCGGCCTGGCGCTGCTGCTCAACGCGCAGATCCGGGCGCGCAAATTCTTCCGAGTCGTCTTCCTGATGCCGCTGATGCTGTCGCCGGTCGCGGTGTCGTGGATGATCGGCAAATCGCTGATGGAGTACCGTTTCGGGCCGGCGGCGACGCTGGCGCGCCATCTCGGCTGGGAAAACCCCGCCTTCTTCTCCAACCCGATCACCGCCCGCATCTCGATCATGGTGCTCGACGCCTGGACCTTCATCCCGTTCATGATGATCATGCTGCTTGCCGGCCTGCAGGCGATGTCGCGCGACGTGCTGGAAGCGGCGCGCGTCGATGGCGCTACGCCCTGGCAGACTTTCTGGCAGGTCACCTTCCCGCTGATGCTGCCGGTGTCGGTCACGGCGGTGATCCTGCGCATCATCTTCAAGCTGAAGCTCGCCGACATCATCATTACCGTCACCTCCGGCGGGCCTGGCGGCGCCACGGATTCGGTGTCGAGCTTCATCTACCGCGAATACCGCGACCGTTCGAATGTCGGCTACGGCACCATGCTGGCGATGGCCTATCTCGTCATCATCGTCGTGTTCGTGACCTGGCTGTTGAAATTCGCCAATCGCTTCGTGCGCAACGTGAACTGACGAGGCACAATGAGCGTCCAGACCACCGACTATGCTGCCTCGGAAATCCGCTCACCGCTGGGTTTTCTGGCCAATCGCATCTTCATCTATGGCGCGCTGGCGTTCTGGGCCTTCATCTGCCTGTTCCCGATCTACTGGACCATCACCACCTCGTTCAAGACCGCGGTCGACGTCACGCAAGGACACCTCATCCCGTTCGTCGACTTCCAACCGGACTGGAAAGGCTGGCGCTCGCTCGGCCTGTCGCCGGATTCGATCTTCCAGACCTCGACGGTGCGGGAGGAGTTTTTCAAGCGCTTCATGAATTCGGTCATCACCTCGGTCGGCGCGTCGAGCCTCGCCATCGTCATCGGCAGCCTCGCCGCCTATGGGCTGACCCGCTACCGCTATCAGTTCGCCTGGTTCAAGAACGAGGACATCTCCTTCTTCTTCCTGTCGCAGCTGATCCTGCCGCCGGTGGTGCTGGCCCTGCCCTTCCTGGTGCTCTACCGCGAGGTCGGTCTGCTCGACACACGCATCGGCCTGATCCTGCTCTACACGCTGATGGTGCTGCCGATCGTCATCTGGATCATGCGCGACCAGTTCAACTCGATCCCGGTCGAGCTCGAGGAGGCAGCGCTGGTCGACGGCCTCTCGATCTGGGGCGCTTTTTTCCGCATCGTCATGCCGATTGCGCTGCCGGGCATGGTCGCCGCTTTCATCCTGGCGATGGTGCTGTGCTGGAACGAGTATTTTTTCGCCGCGCTGCTGACCTCGACCGACGCCAAGACCATCCCGGTCATGGTGGCGAGCCAGACCGGCTCGCAAGGCATCAACTGGTGGTCGATGGCGGCTCTTGCCACCGCCGCGATCGCACCGCTGGCGGTCATCGGGATTGCGCTTGAGCGGTATCTGATCATGGGCATGACGGCTGGGGCGGTGAAGTAGGCGAGAGGCGGCGTGCCCCTCTACTGTTGACCTCGGCGGGACAGCACCCCCCTCTGGCCTGCCGGCCATCTCCCCCGCAAGGAGGGAGATCGGCAGCTTTGGCTGCATCGCTTTTCTTGCGACGTAGGTGATTGGCGAAAGCGGAAATGACATCTGATCTCCCCCCTTGCGGGGGAGATGTCCGGCAGGACAGAGCGGGGTGTGAAGCTACAGAGCGACTTTGTCTGCTAGCGCCCCAATATCGCCCTCAGGTGATCCATGATCATCGCCACACCCTTTCGCCCCAGCTCCGCCGAGGCCTCCGGCGCACTCGCCGTATACCACGCGGTATTCTCGCCAAAACGCCCGGCATCGACCGCTTCCGGACACAGTGCCAGCATCAATGATGTCTCGCCAACACCGGCGTGATCGAACGGATACTTCCCGTTCATGGCAGCCGACATCAGCGGGTGCACCTGCACCCAGTTGAAGAAATTCTCGCCGGCGGCGTGCCCGGCATAATAATCGGCCATCTCGTCTGAGCCCCACCAGCCCTCGCCGCGCTGCTTCTCGAGGAAGCGGAAGATCGCCTGGCGGCCGGCGGCCTTGAAGGCGAGATCGGTCGGCATGCCGGCGGCAAAGTTCTCGGTCTGGTGGTGGATGATGGCGTTGATGTTACGAAAGCCGATGCGCAGCAGGCTGTAGAACAATTCTTCGGCGAACGGCGCCAGCTGGTTGCCGCCGACCTGCACCGAGCCGTTGCCTTCGGGTGCTGCCACCACATAGCTCGCCGCACCGTAGTAGAAAGCCGGCAGGATGACGATGTCGGCCTCCTTCTCGTAGAGCTCCAGCGTCTTGATGACGGCCAGCGTGTCCATGCCGACAGCCATGTGCTCGCCGTGATATTCGAGCACGCCGAGCGGGAGAGCGACCGGCCAGTTCTCGGCGATCGCCTTGCGGATCTGGTGCGGCAGCATCAGTTCGTAGCGCATGATCTATTCCATGTTGGTGTGGCGGGTGCGCATGGCCTCGGACGACTGGCCGGTCAGCGCCTTGAGCTTCAGCACCATCACCTCGAACAGCAGGAACAGCGCCCCTTCGAAGACCGAGCCCATCGGCAGCAGCGATGTCTTTTGCGGCCCCTGGTCACGCGCCATGGTCTGCGCCGGGATCAGCAAGGTGAAGTCGGCAAGGGCGACCGCACTGCTGCCTGCCTCGGCGGTGAGCAAAAGCACGGTGGCGCCGGCCTTGCGGGCGACTTGCATCAAGGTGAGCACCGTCGTCGTCTCGCCCGGGCCGGAACTGACCAGGAAGACATCGGCTGCGCCAAGCGGTGGCGTGTTCATGTCGCCGACCACCGACACCTCAAGCCCGAGGTGATAGAGGCGCATGGCGAAACCCTTGAGCTGCAAGGCCTCGCGGCCGCAGCCATAGACGACGATCTTTTGCGCGCGGGCCAGGGTTTCGCAGGCGGTGTCGATGCCGGCTTCGTCGACGCGCGCCAGTACGGAGCCCAGCTCTTGCAGGGCCGTCGAAAACATATCCGAGCCGGCATTCGTCATGAGAGTCCCATCTGTCCGGCTGGGTTGTGGCCGGTGATTTCGGGTTGCGCGCTTTCGGAAAAAGGCTTGTTTTTGTTCATGCTATCACCGCGAAAATGCCTGTCCAACGGCCATGGCGGCTTTTGCTGAGCCAGCGGCGTGATAGTGTCATGTCAGACAATCAATCCAGGAAATCAGCACGACATGAAGACACGGCATTTCGACCGCATCGGCAATGGCGGCCTCGACTTCACCGAGCTTGGCTTCGGCAGCGCGCCGCTCGGCAACCTTTACCGCGCCGTCCCCGACGAGGATGCCAACGCGACGCTGGAGGCGGCGTGGGCGACCGGCTGCCGTTACTACGACACCGCGCCGCTCTATGGCCTGGGCCTTGCCGAAACACGGCTCAATGCCTTCCTGCGTGGTAGGAAGCGCGACGACTATGTGCTGTCGAGCAAGGTCGGTCGCCTGTTGCGCGCCTGCCCGCCGGAGGAACGAACCGGCATCGGCAAGTTCTTCGACACACCGACGCGCAAGGAGGTCTACGACTACAGCTATGACGGCGTCATGCGCTCGTTCGAGGCGTCGCTGGAACGGCTTGGCGTCGACCGCATCGACATCCTTTTCGTCCATGACCTCGACATCTTCACCCATGGCAGCAAGGAGGCGTCAGACCAGCGCATCGAGGAATTCATGGCCTCGGGCTACAACGGACTGGTTGCGCTGCGCGACCAGGGCGTGATCAAGGCCTTCGGCGGCGGCATCAACGAATGGGAGGTTTGCCAGACGCTGGCGGAGCGTGGCGACTTCGACCTGTTCCTGCTGGCCGGGCGCTACACGCTTCTGGAACAGGAAGCGCTTGCCACCTTCCTGCCGCTCTGTGAGCAACGCGGCATCGGCATCGTTCTCGGCGGTCCTTACAATTCCGGCATCCTGGCGACCGGGCCAAAGCCAGGCGCCTATTACAATTACTCCGAGGCGCCAAGGGACATCATGGAACGCGTCGGGCGCATCGAGGCCGTCTGCCAGCGCCATGGCGTCAGGCTGATCGAGGCGGCGCTGCAGTTTCCGCTGCTGCACCCTTCCGTGGTGTCGGTCATCCCCGGCGGCCAGCGGCCGAGTGAAGTCGAAAGCAACCGCACCCTGCTCGATGCCAAGCTGCCCGCGGCGCTGTGGGCGGACCTCACGCAGGAAGGCCTGATGCGCGCGGATGCGCCGGTGGGCTAACGGCCTGCCTCAGCGGGCTGACGGCCTGCCGCCTCGCCTTGGCATCGAGGCAAAAGAAAAGCCGGGCGAACCCGGCTTTTCAACATTCTCTGAAAAATTTTTAGTTGACCGCGTCCTTGAGGCCTTTGCCGGCCGAGAACTTCGGCACGGTACGCGCCGGAATCTTCACTTCCGCGCCAGTCTGCGGGTTGCGGCCAGTCGATGCCGCACGCTTGGAGACGGTGAAATTTCCGAAGCCGACGAGCCGTACATCGCCGCCCTTCTTCAGTTCGCCAGTGATGACGGAGAACACCGCCTCAACCGCCGACTGTGCGTCACCCTTCGAAATGCTCGCGGATTCAGCGACAGCGGAAACCAGTTCGTTCTTGTTCATAAAAATTCCCTTCCATGAGAAAACCGGAACTTTCGACTCATCCGGCAGGAGAGGGACTTTAGAAAGAAGCGCTCGCAAACCCAAGTCAAAAAGCCGGAAATAAGTTGAAAAAAGCCCGGAAAAGGTGGGTTTTTCACATGAAAAAGCCGGGCTCAAGGCCCGGCTCTCTCTTTGTGCACTGCAACTTTAGTAATTTCTAATGTGCAAGCGACTTTCCAGCATCGTCAACGGTATCGGTGGAAGCCGGCGGATTGACTGGCTCGACCCACTCGATCGGCTCCGGCATGCGCACCAACGCGTGCCTCAGAACCTCGCCGACACGTGAGACCGGAATGATCTCCATACCGTTCTTCACATTGTCCGGTATTTCCGCCAGATCCTTGGCGTTGTCTTCCGGGATCAGCACCTTCTTGATGCCGCCGCGCAATGCGGCGAGCAGCTTCTCCTTGAGGCCGCCGATCGGCAAGATGCGGCCGCGAAGCGTTATCTCGCCAGTCATCGCCACATCAGCCCGGACCGGAATACCAGTCATGACAGACACGATGGCTGTCGCCATGGCAGCACCTGCAGACGGACCGTCCTTCGGCGTGGCGCCTTCGGGCAAGTGGACGTGGATGTCACGCTTGTCGAACAGCGGCGGCTCGATGCCGAAATCGATGGCCCGCGAGCGGACATAAGAGGCCGCCGCCGAGATCGATTCCTTCATCACGTCGCGCAGATTGCCGGTCACCGTCATGCGGCCCTTGCCGGGCATCATGACGCCTTCGACCGTCAGCAGCTCGCCGCCGACTTCTGTCCAGGCAAGACCGGTGACGACACCGACCTGATCGTCGGCCTCGACCTGGCCGAAGCGGAAGCGCGGAACACCGAGGTAATCGGCGAGGTTCGCCGCCGTAATGCTCACCGTCTTCTTCTTCGTCTTCAGGATCTCGGTCACCGCCTTGCGCCCGAGCTTCATCAGCTCGCGCTCCAGGCTTCTGACGCCCGCTTCACGGGTGTAGGTCTGGATGATGCCGCGGATCGCGTCCTCGCCGACGGAGAATTCCTTCGGCTGCAGGGCATGATCGCGGATCACCTTGGGCATCAGGTGACGCTTGGCGATCTCGATCTTCTCGTCCTCGGTGTAGCCGGCGATACGGATGATCTCCATGCGGTCCATCAGGGGCGCAGGGATGTTCAGCGTGTTCGCCGTCGTCACGAACATCACGCTCGACAGGTCGTATTCGACCTCGAGGTAATGGTCCATGAACGTCGAGTTCTGCTCGGGATCGAGCACCTCGAGCAAAGCCGATGACGGATCGCCGCGGAAGTCCTGGCCCATCTTGTCGATCTCGTCGAGCAGGAAGAGCGGGTTGGACTTCTTGGCCTTCTTCATCGACTGGATGACCTTGCCGGGCATCGAGCCGATATAGGTGCGGCGGTGGCCACGGATCTCGGCCTCGTCACGCACGCCGCCAAGCGCCATGCGGATGAACTCGCGGCCGGTCGCCTTGGCGATCGACTTGCCGAGCGAGGTCTTGCCGACGCCGGGAGGGCCGACGAGGCACAGGATCGGCCCCTTCAGCTTCTTCTGGCGGCTTTGCACGGCGAGATACTCGACGATGCGGTCCTTGACCTTGTCGAGGCCGAAATGATCGGTGTCGAGCACGTTCTGCGCAAACGCCAGGTCCTGCTTGACCTTGGAGTTCTTGCCCCACGGGATCGACAGGATCCAGTCGAGGTAATTGCGCACGACGGTCGATTCCGCCGACATCGGCGACATCGTCCGCAGCTTCTTCAACTCGGCTTCCGCCTTTTCGCGGGCCTCCTTGGAGAGCTTGGTCTTCTTGATGCGCGCCTCGATCTCGGCGGCCTCGTCGCGGCCGTCCTCGCCTTCGCCGAGTTCCTTCTGGATCGCCTTCATCTGCTCGTTGAGGTAGTATTCGCGCTGCGTCTTCTCCATCTGGCGCTTGACGCGCGAGCGGATGCGCTTCTCCACCTGCAGGACGGAGATTTCGGCTTCCATGAAGCCCATCGCCTTTTCCAGCCGTTCCTTGACGGACAGCGTGGCCAGCATCTCCTGCTTCTCGGGGATCTTGATGGCGAGGTGCGAAGCAACCGTATCGGCGAGCTTGGAATAGTCGTCGATCTGGCTGGCGGCACCCACCACTTCAGGCGAGATCTTCTTGTTCAGCTTGACGTAGTTTTCGAAGTCGGTGACGACCGAACGGGCGAGCGCCTCGACCTCGACCTCTTCCTCCTCCGGCTCGACCAGCGCCGTGGCGGTAGCTTCGTGGAAGTCCGGACGGTCGGTGAACGAGACGATCTTGGCACGCGAAGCGCCTTCGACCAGCACCTTGACGGTGCCGTCGGGCAGCTTCAGCAATTGCAGCACATTGGCGAGCGTGCCGATGTCGAAGATCGCATCGGGCGTGGGATCGTCATCGGCGGCATTCATCTGGGTGGCAAGCAGGATCTGCTTTTCCTGACCCATAACCTCTTCCAGCGCCTTGATCGACTTTTCACGCCCGACAAAGAGCGGAACGATCATGTGCGGGAACACCACGATGTCGCGCAGTGGGAGGACTGCGAAGACGCCGTCGCTGGGAGCCTTGGATATTTTGGCCATTGTCCAACCTTTCATGTCGCGGCCGCTAATCGAGCCAACCGCGAATCTCATATTAACGACCGGGGATCGTTCCGCCTACCACCGTTTGTGACGGGAGTTTTACAGCACAGAATTCGGCACCTCGGCCTTCCAGTGTTAGTTGGATGCACGGTGGGCAAAGATCAAGGGTCGACACGGTCCGTTCATCCACTCCGTTACAAGGATTGGTACCTCACCACAGCAAAACGGCGCCCCGCGGGCGCCGTTCCATAAAAAGGTTAGACCAGATGCCAGATCAGGCGCTGACGTTGCCCTTCTTTTCCTTCTGCTCGGAATAGATGTAGAGCGGCCGGGCGCTGCCGGTCACCACTTCTTCCGAAATCACCACTTCGCGCACGCCTTCCAGAGCGGGCAGTTCGAACATGGTGTCGAGCAGGATCGCTTCCATGATCGAGCGCAGGCCACGGGCGCCGGTCTTGCGCTCGATGGCGCGCTTGGCGATCGCCGACAACGCATTCTCGTGGAAGGTCAGGTCGACACTCTCCATCTCGAACAGCCGCTGATACTGCTTGACCAGCGCGTTCTTCGGCTCGGTCAGGATCTGGATCAGCGCCGGCTCGTCGAGGTCTTCAAGCGTCGCCAGGACCGGCAGACGGCCGACAAACTCGGGGATGAGGCCGAACTTCAAGAGATCCTCGGGCTCGACCAGGCGGAACACGTCGCCGGTGCGACGATCCTCGGGCGAAGCCACGATGGCGCCGAAGCCGATGGAAGTCTTCCTGCCGCGATCCGAGATGATCTTGTCCAGCCCGGCGAAGGCGCCGCCGCAGATGAACAGGATATTGGCGGTGTCGACCTGCAGGAATTCCTGCTGCGGATGCTTGCGGCCGCCCTGCGGCGGCACGGAGGCAACGGTGCCTTCCATGATCTTCAGAAGCGCCTGCTGCACGCCCTCGCCCGACACGTCGCGGGTGATCGATGGGTTGTCGGACTTGCGCGAAATCTTGTCGATTTCATCGATGTAGACGATGCCGCGCTGGGCGCGCTCGACATTGTAGTCGGCCGACTGCAGGAGCTTCAGGATGATGTTTTCGACGTCCTCGCCGACGTAACCGGCTTCGGTCAGCGTCGTCGCGTCGGCCATGGTGAAGGGCACGTCGATGATGCGGGCCAGCGTCTGGGCAAGCAGCGTCTTGCCGCAGCCGGTCGGGCCGATCAGCAGGATGTTGGACTTCGCCAATTCGACGTCGTTGTTCTTGCCGGCATGCGCCAGGCGCTTGTAGTGGTTGTGGACCGCCACCGACAGCACGCGCTTGGCGTAGGGCTGGCCGATGACATAGTCGTCGAGAACCTTCAGGATCTCCTGCGGGGTCGGCACGCCCTCGCGCGACTTCACCATCGAGGTCTTGTTCTCCTCGCGGATGATATCCATGCACAGCTCTACGCACTCGTCGCAGATGAACACCGTTGGGCCGGCGATCAGCTTGCGCACCTCGTGCTGGCTTTTGCCGCAAAACGAGCAATAAAGCGTGTTCTTCGAATCACCGCTGTTGTTGCCGACTTTGCTCATTTTCCTGTCCTTTCATGGCCGCCCGCCGATGGTCTGGCTGAAAGGGCGCATATTCTATCTATCGCGGGAATTCGCCGCCGCCAGTGTCCCGGCTCCCGCAACGCATTCCGTACGAAACACAAATCAGAAAACGTCGCAATGATTCGCGCCAACCCTGCACAAAGCTAAGCCGTCGAAAATCAACATAGCCTTAACGTAGGCAATCCCATCCACCGAGGGAACAGCCAATTGTGGCCGAAATGCCGCAAATCCCAGCAAAAGCGCGTTATCCCGCCATCCAACTGCCATGCAGCGCTTATGCCGCAGCGCCTTCGACCGGCTCGCGCGACGAAATGACCTTGTCGATGAGGCCGAAATCCTTGGCTTCGTCGGCGGTCATGAAATGGTCGCGGTCAAGCGTCTTTTCAATGTCTTCGTAGCTCTTGCCGGTGTGTTTGACGTAGACCTCGTTGAGGCGGCGCTTCAGCTTGATGATGTCCTGCGCGTGCCGCTCGATGTCGGAGGCCTGGCCCTGGAAACCGCCGGAAGGCTGGTGAACCATGATACGGGCGTTCGGCGTGGCAAAACGCATGTCCTTGTGGCCGGCGGTCAGAAGCAGCGAGCCCATCGACGCCGCCTGGCCGATGCACAGCGTCGACACTGCCGGCTTGATGAACTGCATGGTGTCGTAGATCGCCATGCCCGAGGTCACCACGCCGCCCGGCGAGTTGATGTAGAGATTGATCTCTTTCTTCGGGTTCTCGGCTTCGAGGAACAAAAGCTGTGCACAAACCAGCGTCGCCATACCGTCTTCGACCGGGCCGGTGATGAAAATGATGCGCTCTTTCAGCAGGCGCGAGAAAATGTCGTAGGCCCGCTCGCCGCGATTGGTCTGCTCGACCACCATCGGAACGAGGTTCATGTAGGTTTCGACGGGGTTCTTCATGGACTACCCTTTTTGGAGATGGGGATTCCGGCGCCGGGAAATCGGGCAGAATCGGTTCTTGATGGTTAGAATGTAAATAGGATGCCGGCTCACCCTAGCGCAAGGCCGCCTCTCCTAGCCATCTGGTTAAGTCGAATCAAGGTTTCCGCGCAAGGGAAGCCCGAAGGCGGCCAACGGCGTTTTTGCGGTGTAGCAATTCCTTAACCGCGTCGCTTAACGAAACGCGGCGAAACCGCTTTCCCCCGGAGAACCATCCCCTACAGTTCAACGTTGAACCTCACCTTCTCGCGTTCAAACAGGAGGAGTGCCATGATCAGGAAAACTGTTTGCCTCGCCATTTCCGGCCTTGCCGGTCTCGGCATGGTGTCCGATGCGGTTGCCGACGGCCGGGCCGCCGAATGCTATGAGCCGGTGCACAGGCCGGCGCTCTATGACACCGTCTATGAAGACGTCATGGTCAGTCCCGGGCAGCTGGTCGACTATGATCCGCCGATCTATGGCACCATGGAGCGCGTCGAGCAGATCGCGCCGCCCCGAGTCACCTATGACATCGTACCGGCGAGAACCCGCACCGTTTACCGCACGGTCCAGGTCGACGATGGCGGCTATGCCTGGGAATGGCGCGTCATCCAGGGCCGCAAGGTGCTGTGCAAGGTGTGGCGCAAGGCCCGCTACGCGCGTGTCGCCGAAACGGTGATGCTTGAACCGGAGCGCACACGCCGGGTTGTGCTGCCGGCCGAATATGAAAGCGTCGCCCATGAAGTGCTGGTGCGGCCCGAGCGGCGGCACGTCACCCAGATAGCGCCGTCATACCAGAGGGTGGCGCGCCGGGTGGTGGTGCAGGAAGGCTCGACCAGCTGGCGCCGCGTGCATATTGCCAGGCATTGCCAGGACTAGACTTCGGTACTTCGCCGAGGTCCGTCTCGGTTAGCTCAATTCATAGGCCCGTCGGGGGCCAACATACGGTCTGGCACCAAGCCGGCAAGCCGCGCTAATGGTCTGGCATGACCACATCCATGCCGCCCTACCTCGCCTTTGATCCAGCCACGCGCCGCCTGCGGCTCGATCCGCACGAACCGGCGTTTTTCCAGAACCCTTACGACGCCTATGCCGTCCTGCATGGCGCATCGAATGCCTTCTTCTGGGAGGAATTCGGCTTCTGGTGCTTTGGCGGCTTCGACGACGTCAACCGGCTGTTGCGCGACCGCCGCTTCGGCCGCCAGAACCCGGCCGGCATTCCCGACAGCCGCGGCATCGGCGAGGATCGCTCGCATTTGGCCGCTTTCGACGGCATCGAGAGCAATTCGATGCTGGAGCTGGAGCCGCCGGTGCACACCAGGCTCAGAACCCTGGTCAACCGCGCCTTCGTCTCGCGCCAGGTCGAGCGGCTGCGGCCGCGCGTGGAGGCGCTGGCCAATGAGCTGATCGACCGTTTCGAACCGCGCCAGGTCGATCTTTTGCCCAGCTTCGCCGCGCCGTTGCCGATCACCATCATTGCCGAAATGCTTGGCGTGCCGGTCGAAATGGGGCCGCAACTGCTCGACTGGTCGCACCGGATGGTGGCCATGTACATGCATGGCCGCACGCGCGAGACCGAGCAAGCGGCCAATCGCGCCGCGCGCGATTTTTCCGACTTTTTGCGCGGCTATGTCACCGAGCGGCGCAAGAAGCCTAGCGACGACCTGCTGTCGCTGCTGATCGCGGCGCAGGAGGATGGCCAAAAGCTGTCGGAAGACGAGTTGGTCTCGTCCGCCATCCTGTTGCTCAATGCCGGCCACGAGGCGACCGTCCATCAAACCGGCAACGCCGTGCGCACGTTGCTGGCGCAAGGCGGCGACCCCGGCCGTTTCTTCACCTCGCCGGAAGCAACCGCTGCGACGGTCGAGGAGTGCCTGCGCTTCGACGCGCCGCTGCACATGTTCACCCGCTACGCCTATCAGGAGGTCGAGGTGACATCCGGGGTTGTCGTACAACCGGGCGAGACGGTCGGCCTGCTGCTCGGCATGGCCAATCATGATCCGCTTGCCTTTGCCGAACCTGGCGCCTTCCGGCCCGGCCGACCAGACCAGAAGAATGTCTCGTTCGGCGCCGGTATCCATTTCTGTATTGGTGCGCCGCTGGCGCGGCTGGAATTGCAGGTGTCGCTGAAAACCCTGTTCGAGCGGCAGCCGCAACTCCATCTTGCGGAGCAGCCGCGCTTCCGCGACACCTATCATTTTCATGGGCTGGAAAAGCTCATTGTGAGCTTGTGAGGACGGCGGAGCCGACGCATGCCCGAGAAAATGAGATTCGCCTTTCTACAGGAACCACCCTTCTGCTTTATCGACGGATCGGGACGTCTGGGCGGCAGCGATGCCCACTGGCCAAGAGGGTCTGCCTGACGCTCGGGCTGGAACTTTTGCCCATCGAGACCGAGTTTGCCGAGCTGCTGCCTGGGTTTGCCGAAGATCGGTGGGACATAACCACCGGCCTGTTCATTTCCGACGACCGCCGGAAGCTGGTCGACTTCACAAGGCCGATCTGGATGCTGGCGAATGGATTGCTGGTCGCGAAAGACAATCCCCGCGCCTTCGATGGCTATCGGTCCGTCGCCAATGATCGGACGGCGCTGATCGGCGTCATATCGGGCCAGATCCAGCACCGGACGGCCCTGCAAAACGCTATTCAGCCCGAACGGCTAAGGATATTTGCCACTCAGGCCGAAGCAGCTAACGCCGTCGCGGCCGGCGTGGTGCATGCCTATGCGAGTGCAGCGCTCGCGCATCGCGGCTATCTGAGCCGGCGACCCGACGCGCCTCTCGACGTCGTCGACGTCCCGGCAGTCGAAAAACAGCCAGCGCCCGGCGCTTTCGCTCTCGCCAAAGGCAGTGCCACCCTGCTCCAGCGCGTCGATTCATGTCTCAGTGATTTGCTTGGAAGTCCCTGGCACAGGGAGATGATGAGCGGATACGGCTTTTCCGACACTGACATCGATCGGCTTTTGTGAAGTCCAAGCGCGCCGCGAGCGTCAGAGCTTGATCACATACTCCTTGCGGGTCGTTTCAAGCACTTCCCAGCTGCCCCTGAAGCCTGGCCTGAGCACGAAGCTGTCGCCGGCGCGCACCGTGCGCGCCTCGCCGCCATCCTCGGCAACCACCGAGACGCCGGACAGGATGTGGCAGAACTCCCATTCGTCATATTCGATGCGCCATTTGCCCGGCGTCGCTTCCCAGATGCCGGCATAGAGGCGGCCATCGCGCTCCTCGACATTCCAGGTGCGGAACTTCGGATCGCCCGCAATCAGACGATTCGGCGCCGGGGCGCCAATCTCGGCGTCGACGCTGTCGGTCGATATGGCCAGGTAATGCGCGGACAGGGTTTGCCTCCAACAGGTTAGTGAGTAGTGAGTAGTGCAGTGAGTAGTGAGCGGAAAGCGCTCCCTCGAACGGGTGGCTAATCACTAGTCACTGCTAACTAGTGAATACCGACCACTACTCACTACTCACTACTCACTACTCACTACTCACTACTCACTACTCGCTCAAAAAATCAAACCTTGGTCAAAGCCTGTTCCAGATCGGCGACGATGTCGTTGACATCCTCGATGCCGACGGAAAGCCGGACCGTGTCCGGTCCCGCGCCCGCCTTGACCTTCTGCTCGTCGGAAAGCTGGCGATGCGTGGTCGATGCCGGATGGATGACCAGCGACTTGGTGTCGCCGACATTGGCGAGGTGCGAGAACAGTTCGAGCGCCTCGACGAACTTGATGCCGGCCTCGTAGCCGCCCTTCAGGCCGAAGGTGAAGACAGCACCGGCGCCTTGCGGCGAGTATTTCTTCTGCAGCGCGTTGTTCTTGTCGCTGGGCAGGCCGGGATAGTTGACCCAGGCGACCTTGGGGTGGTTGGACAGCCAGCCGGCTACGGTGATCGCATTGTCGCAATGGCGCTGCATCCTGAGCGGCAGGGTCTCCAGCCCGGTCAGGATCAGGAAGGCATTGAACGGCGAAATGGCCGGGCCGATGTCACGCAGGCCAAGCACGCGCGCGGCGATGGCGAAAGCGAAATTGCCGAAGGTTTCGTGCAGGACAAGGCCGCCATATTCGGGGCGCGGCTCCGACAGCATCGGATATTTGCCGGATTTCGACCAGTCGAACGTGCCGCCATCGACGATGGCGCCGCCGATCGAATTGCCGTGGCCGCCGATGAACTTGGTCAGCGAATGGACGACGATGTCGGCGCCATGCTCGATCGGCCGCACCAGATAGGGCGAGGCCAGCGTGTTGTCGACGATGAGCGGCAAGCCGTGCTTGCGGGCGATGTCGCCGATTTTCTCTATGTCGACGAAGGTGCCGCCGGGATTGGCCAGGCTCTCGATGAAGATCGCCTTGGTCTTGTCGTCTATCTGGCTTTCGAAGGTGGAGACGTCGTTGGTGTCGGCCCAACGCACCTCCCAGCCGAAATTCTTGAAGGCATGGCCGAACTGATTGATCGAACCACCGTAAAGCCTTGTGGCGGCGACGAAATTATCGCCAGGCCGCATGAGATTGTGGAACACGATCACCTGTGCGGCATGGCCGGAAGCAACGGCAAGCGCCGCTGTGCCACCTTCAAGCGCCGCGATCCGTTCCTCCAGCACCGCCTGGGTCGGGTTCATGATGCGGGTGTAGATGTTGCCGAAGGCTTTCAGCCCGAACAGCGAAGCGGCATGGTCGGCATCGTCGAACACAAAGGAGGTCGTCTGGTAGATCGGCGTGGCGCGCGCGCCCGTCGCCGGGTCGGGCTTGGCGCCGGCATGGACGGCGAGCGTGTTGAAACCGGGCGTGCGGGTCATCGAAAACCTCCGTGAGCGGTAAACGTGTGAATGATGAAATGGTCAATGGTCAATGGTGAGCGATGAATGGTGGTCGCAAAGTCGGCCAGTCCCACCTTGATTGCAAGCCGCTCATATGCGCCTTTACCCGGCTTCCAGGAAAATCCTTCTATTCACCATTCACCATTCACTGCCTTACTTCTGGCGCACACCGAAACTCTGGAATCCCGACCGCATCAGCGGCTTCTTCGACGACAGCACACCGGAGTTGACGCCGGTCCAGCCAATCTCGCCCGACAGCTTGCCATATTCGATCTTCGGGCAGCGGTTCATCACCACCTTGATACCGGCCGCCTCGGCACGCGTCGCCGCCTCGTCGTCGCGCACGCCAAGCTGCATCCAGATCACCTTCGGCAAGGGATCGAGCTTCAGCACCTCATCGACAATGCCGGGCACCGCTGCAGAGGCGCGAAAGATGTCGACCATGTCGACCGGCTCCGGCAGATCGGCAAGGCTAGCATAGGTCATGCGGCCGAGGATTTCCTTGCCCGCCTGCCCCGGATTGATCGGAAACACCGAAAAGCCCTTGGCCAGCAGATATTTCAGCACGAAAAAGCTCGGCCTGACATCGTTGGCCGACGCGCCGACCATGGCGATGGTCTTCACAGAATTGAGGATGCCGCCGATATAGGCATTGTCGTATGCGTCGTGGTTCATGCGGCCTTCCTGCGGTAGTGATAGCGGTAGAGTTCACGGTTGAACCCAAGCGAGGCATAGAGCGCGCGGCCTGGCGCGTTGTCGGCGACGACCTGAAGGCAGGCGGCCGAAGCGCCGCCCCCCCGCCCAGCCGATCAGGCCGCCAACCGTCTTGCGGCCCAGCCCTTGCTGCCTGAAGCGGCCATCGGTTTCAACCGATTCCACGACCAGCAGTCCATCACGGATGACACCAAAGGCCAGGGCGACAATTTCGCCGTCGCGTTCGCTCGACGCAAAAGCCCTCTCCCCGGCGATCAGCCCGGTCGTTTCGCGAAAGACGAGGCGATCTATGTCGCCGTAGGCTCCCATGCGAAATCGCGCGTCGAACCAATTTTCGCTTGGCATTGTTGAGATGACGACCTGTGCGTCGCGCGATGCTTTGAACGGCTCGATATCAGCGAGCAGGTGGATCGTGCCGCCTTCAAAGGCATAGTCGTGACGGTCAAGAATCGTGTCCATCTCGGCGGCAATGGCAGCGACCCGAAACAAAGGCGTCTGACCGTGGTCGGCATAGAATACCTCCGCGGCCGCTAGCGCCGCTTCGGGCCCTGCCCGTTTGCCACGTAGCGGATTAACCGAGTTGGTTCGGCGAATCTTGCCGCCTGACCGACGCAGAAGCCAGCCATCGACGACCGTCTCGGACGACGCCGGGAAGCCTTCGCGGCAAGCCTGCTCGACCCGCCAATTGAGATCATCGTCAGGAACAGTCATTCGTCGCCTTCCCTCAGCGCTTCCTCCATAAACGTCTCGGGGTCGGTGCAGAAGTCGCGCATCATACGAAAATGATCGGTGTCGCTGAAATCGGCCGGATCGAGGCCGAAACGGCTGATTCGGAAGAGCCGCGCGCCGGGACAAGCCATCAGCAGCGGCGAATGCGTCGCCATGATTACTTGCGCCGTGCCGGACCGGTCCATGCGCCGCAGCATCTTCAGCAGCTCGATCTGCCGCGATGGCGACAGCGCGCTTTCGGGCTCGTCGAGGATGTAGACGCCTTGCCGGCGGCAGCGCTCCTCGAAGAAGCGGATGAAGCCTTCGCCATGCGACCACGATAGAAAGTCCGGTGGCGGTGGCCTGAACGGGTCTTCGAGTGCCGCCTGGTCGAGATAGCGCGCGACCGAGTAAAAAGATTCGGCACGAAAGAACCAGCCGGCGGTGACCTTCGGCAGCCAGTGGCCGCGGAATGTATTCGCCAGTGCCGCACCGCTCTTGTCGATGGCGATGGAATGATCGACCGGACGATAGCCCTTGCCGCCGCCGGCCTCGTCGTAACCGGCCAGCGCGCCGATGGCTTCCAGCAGTGTCGATTTGCCGGTGCCGTTTTCACCGACAATGATGGTGATCGGCGTGGTGAATTCGAGCTCGAATTCACGGCCGCGAAACAGCGGCAGGTTCCATGGATATTTTTCCCAATCTTCCACGCGCTCGGGGTCAATCAGGATGCGTTTGAGATAAGGCGCCTTAAGCCGGGTCAGTTGCTTGCGATAGCCCATGCGGACGCTCAGTCCGGCAGCGAGATGGTGCCGTCATCCGCGATCGGGAAGGCCGGATTGTGTGCGACTTCCCAGACATGGCCGTCGGCATCGGCGAAATATCCATACCAGCCGCCCCAGAAGGCGCGGCCTGCCGGCTTGACGATCCTGCCGCCGGCCTTCTCGGCGGCCGCCAGCACGTCGTCGACTTCGGCATCGGAGCGGGTGTTGTAGGCGAGGTAGACCGCCGACGGTGCTGCGGCGAAGGCAATGCCTGAATCCTCCTCGGCGCTTGGCCTCGGGAACAGGCCGAGAATGGCGCCGCCCATCTGGAAGAAGGCGACGCCATCGGTGATGCCGGCGTGGCGCTTCAAGCCCATGCCTTCGTAAAAGCGCACGGCGCGCTCGAGATCGTCGGTGGCGATGGTGATGATGGAGATGCGCGGTTCCATGGATCGAAAACCTATTCGTCCGTCCATTCCGGTTTGCGCTTGCCGATGAAGGCACCGATGCCTTCCTCGGCGTCGCGGGCCAGCATGTTCTCGACCATGACGCGGCCGGTATAGGCATACGCGTCCGCCAACCCCATCTCGGCCTGCGCGTAAAAGGCTTCCTTGCCGGTCTTGACCACCAGAGATGATTTGGAGGCAATGGTTTGCGCGTATTTGGTGACGATCTGATTCAGGTATTCGCGCGGCACGACGCGGTTGACCAGGCCGAATTCCTTGGCGGTTGCGGCGTCGATGGTCTCGCCGGTGAGCAGCATTTCCATGGCGTGCTTGTGAGACACGTTGCGTGACAGCGCCACCATCGGCGTCGAACAAAACAGGCCGATATTGACGCCCGGCGTGCAGAAGGTCGCTTCATGCGAGGCAATGGCGAGGTCGCAACTGCCAACCAGTTGCAGCCCCGCAGCGGTGGCTAGGCCATCGACTTCGGCGATGATCGGGAGCGGATGGCGCACGATCTGCTGCATCAACGCCGCGCAAGCCGAAAATGTCTGCTCGAAAAACCCCTTGCCCTTGTCGGCGTCGGCGCGGCGCGCGGTCATTTCCTTGAGATCGTGACCGGCGCAGAAGACTTTCCCGGCGGCCGCCAAGACGATGACGCGGACCGATTTGTTGGCCTTGGCACGGTCGAGCTCGGCGCTGAATGCCGCCATGACGGAAAGCGACAAGGCATTGGCGGGCGGATTGGCGAGCGTCAGGCGCAGCACGCCCTTGTCCAGCCCGGCGATGACCGGCCCGTCTATGGCAACAGGTTTGATCGAAAGGATTTCGGCCATGACAAGGGTCTCCGCGATTCCGCCGGGCGCCGCCAGACTATCTAATATCGGATCGAGTTTCATCAACACCCATCGCTTGCGCCAGAGGTGTTGCCAGAAGCGCATCATTGCGTTCATACAGGCCCGGCATAGAACGAGAGACCGACATGCCCGCCCAGGATAATCTCAAGCCGGTGCTGACGGCGGCTGAAGTCAATGCGCTGATGGCCAGCGTCTACCCGCAGCTCAACGACGAGTTCACGTCGTATGAGGCGCTCGATGTGTTTCCGGGCGGCTGCACGGTGCGGCTCAATGCCGACGAGCGGCATTTGCGGCCCGGCGGCACGGTGTCCGGGCCCTCGCTGTTCACGCTGGCCGACATTGGCGGCTATGTCTGCGTGCTCAGCCATGCCGGGCCGGATGCGCTTTCGGTTACCGTCAACCTCAACATCAATTTCGTCCGCAAGGCCGAGGCCGGCCCGATCGACGGCCATTGCCGCATCCTGAAGCTGGGCAAGAGCCTGATGGTGTTCGATATCGACATCGTCGGCGGACCGAGGGAACACACGGTAGCGCATGCGACCGGCACCTATTCGATCCCGCCGAAGCGCGCCGCCGATGTGGTAAAATAATACCTTTTGGTCAAACCTTTGTTTTTATTACACTTTGCGAGCAGACGTGCGTTTCCTGCGCCTTGACGTGCCCACTCCCCTCGCCTATAAGCCGTCACGAAGCAGCGGCCCGCAAAGGCCGCCGTTTTGTTATTGGCGGCGGGCAAGTGCCTTGTCGCCAATCCAAGCAACAAGAAACGCCTTCTTCGGAAGGTCAAAATCGAAAGCAGAAATCCATGGCAACCTTTTCGCAGAAGCCTGCGGATGTGGTGAAGAAGTGGGTGCTGATCGACGCCGAGGGTCTCGTCGTCGGCCGTCTCGCCACTGTCATCGCCAATCATCTTCGCGGCAAGCACAAGCCCACCTTCACCCCGCATGTCGACGACGGCGACAACGTCATCGTCATCAATGCCGACAAGGTGGTGTTCACCGGCAAGAAGTTCACCGACAAGGTCTACTACTGGCACACCGGTCACCCCGGCGGCATCAAGGAGCGCACCGCGCGCCAGCTGCTCGAGGGCCGTTTCCCCGAGCGTGTCGTCGAGAAGGCCGTCGAACGCATGATCCCGCGCGGGCCGCTCGGCCGTCGCCAGATGAAGAACCTCCGCGTCTATGCAGGCACGGAACATCCGCATGTCGCCCAGCAGCCCGTCACCCTCGACGTCGGCGCGCTGAACGCCAAGAACAAGAAGGTTGCATAAGATGGCTGAGCTTTCCTCGCTCGCAGAATTGGGCGCCGCCACCGGCAACACCAACACCCAGCCGGCAGCACCCGTCCATGTCCAGAAGCTCGACAAGTCGGGCCGCGCCTATGCCACCGGCAAGCGCAAGAACGCCATTGCGCGCGTCTGGGTGAAGCCGGGTTCCGGCAAGATCGTCGTCAACGACAAGGAATTCGCGACCTATTTCGCGCGTCCGGTCCTGCAGATGATCCTCAACCAGCCGATCATCGCTTCCAACCGCGCCGGCCAGTACGACATCGTCGCCACCGTCATCGGCGGCGGCCTGTCCGGCCAGGCCGGTGCCGTTCGTCACGGCATTTCCAAGGCGCTGACCTACTACGAGCCGGCACTGCGCGCCGTGCTCAAGAAGGGCGGCTTCCTGACCCGCGACAGCCGCGTCGTCGAGCGCAAGAAGTACGGCAAGGCGAAGGCCCGCCGCAGCTTCCAATTCTCGAAGCGCTAAGCGTATCGGGCTTCAAGCAATCGAAAGGCCGCTTCCGGGCGGCCTTTTTTGTTTTGCGGTCACGGCAGTCACCCCGACCGCGCCTTCGGCGCGACCTCCCC
>NZ_JAMYQZ010000041.1:0-53815 GCF_040321145.1 Mesorhizobium sp. M0514 | reverse complement strand
CTTTATTTGGGATGGGATATGCGAGTAGCCGAACAAGGCAAGCCGGTCGGGGCGCATGGCGACCGCTGCCCTCACTGTTTCGACGCACGACTCCACCGTTTGACGCGGCAGGCCGTAGATGAGGTCGAAGTTGATGCGGCTTACTCCATGCCGGCGCAGCACTTCCACGGCAGCCGACGTCTGGGCCTCGCTCTGGATTCGGTTGATCGCTTTTTGAACAATGGGATCGAAGCTCTGTACGCCCAGGCTCGCGCGGTTCACGCCGGCCGCTCCCAAGCCTTCCGCCATCTCGGGCGTGAGTGTGCGTGGATCGATCTCGATGGCGACCGTAGCCGTTTTCGAGATGGCGAAGCGGCATCGCAGGAACTCCATCAGAGCGAGGAACTCGGCTGGTCCAATGAGAGACGGCGTTCCGCCGCCGAAATGTATGTCGCTCACGGGCAACGTCTTCGGCACTCGCTCCGAAACCAGACGGATCTCGTCACGCAGCGCCGCCAGATAGTTGAGGATGGGCGCATCACGGCGGGTGATGGTGGTTGGGAAGCCGCAATACCAGCAGGCTGATCGGCAGAACGGAACGTGCAGATAGAGTGACACCGGATCATCAGCCGGCAGGTTCCTGAGCCATTCCTCATAAGCCTCGGCGCCGACCGCCCCAGAGAACTCCGACACAGCCGGATAGATAGTGTACCAAGGCAGCCGGGCCTCTCGAAATTTCGTGGTCTGCAACGGTCACCGTCCCATGCTGATAACATCCAACCTTACCGCTGCGCTCGCCTGCGTCTTTGCGCTATGTCAGTCCGTTCCGCTTTGGGCTCGAAATTTTTTAGCAATGGGCGCCGTTCAGTCTTGGCTGGACAGCGATGGTCTGAGCGCACTCGGTCAGCGACTGACGATGGTGTTCCCGCCGAAACCCTCACGCGCACCGTTTTGTTCCACCGTCCCTTCCCTTCATCTGCGCGTGGGAGACTCTTCTGAGCGCAGATGAAGCATCCGATGAGACAATATACGGTGTCGGGTCCAGACTTTGCACGCCAGCTACCGCCGCCCATAATGATCTCTGCCGTCTCGATGAGCTCGTTGTGTGAATTGCTGGCAGAAGCATTAGCTGTGCCGCGCCGCTTTCAGCACGAAAACCTGCTCGACGCGACCGTCAGGTCCGCCGCAATGCCAAGGCTGGCGCCTACCGACTCAGTGGTGCAAGGCTGCGGCGCGTGGTTATCGACCATCAGCTCGCCAAAGTGACGGCGTCGTACCGAGCGGTGGCCGCCGCATGATGCCTCAACGGCGGGGCTCACAGCAAACAATGCCGTCGCCATTAAGCCAAACTGTCGCGAAGCGAACAGACGAACCGTAGCCGAAACGTTTGCCGTTCGTGCTTGGGTGGATCCGCAAGGCAAAAAGAACGGAAACGCGAACCAAGGTCCGCCCGCACATTTGAGCTTCAAGCCGCAGCTGGGCCGTCAGGGTGGCACGTCATTTGCAGTAGTACCCTTTGTGAGGCCCGCCGCGGAGGTGAAAAGGGTGATTGTACAAAAATGTTGTATGACCGTCTGGGAGTGATAACTACTTAATATATGTGACAACAAGTCTCAATCACATTCTAAATTCTCCTGAGCATTAGCACGACAGGTGCAGCAACACTCCTAGAATTCAGCTTGATGCGCTATCAACCGTTTGCTTAGCAAAAATCATTTATCGGTCTCGATTCCTTTTACTATTTAGACGGAGATCAACAATGACCATTGGGAGCCTCCTCCTCGGCTCAACTGCGGCACTGGTCGCCGTTTCCGACGCTCGCGCCGTGATCATCGTCCCCGAGCCTGATCCGACTGAGTACCTCAAGATCTGCGACGTCTACGGCTCGGGCTACATCTACATTTCAGGCACCGAGTCCTGCCTGCGCATCGGCGGCTATGTCAGTTACGACGTCGGCTTGGGCCATGTCGGATTGTTTGACCACGCAAGAACCTCAGATGTGAGGACTGGTGAGGATCAGGGTACATGGCAAAACAATACGCGCTTCACACTGAAAGCTTGGACCGGCCAGGAGACCGAACTCGGCACGTTGAAGACCTACACCGAAACCCGCGTGAATTTCGGTAACCGCCACACTTCGGTTTCGGACAGTTCTCGGTCCTATGCCTTCAACGGAGACAGCATCTTGACTTTCGCCTGGATTCAGCTTGGTGGCCTCCGAGTTGGTAAGGACTGGTCGGCCTTCGACATGTTTATTGGCGGCGCGGGTGACGTACTCAACCAGACGCCGGTTCCGTACGGCGCTTTGGATACCGATGTGGTCCAGTACTACTTCGACGCCGCGAACGGCTTTTCCGCCGTGGTTTCGCTCGAAGAAGGCTCAGGCGTGGTGGGCACAATCGACAACTACGCTCCGCACATAGTCGGCGGCTTGAAATACACACATGGCTGGGGAGCGATCACCGGCGTTGCTGGTTATGATAGCAACTACGAATCGGTAGCCGCCAAGGTCCGTGTCGACATCAATGTCACCAACGAACTGTTGCTGTTCGGAATGTTCGGCTACGGTTCCAATGGCAAGCTCAACGACGACTCCATGAACGCGATCGACGCTCATGGTCGCGGCTTCTATAAGATTTGGGGCGGGAACTGGGCTTTCTGGGCTGGCGCCGCTTACGAGGTCAACGAGACAACTTCGTTCAACCTTCAGCTCTCGGGTGATCAGCTCAAGAACTATGGTGTCGCTGCGAACGTCGCCTATGCGCTTCTTCCAGATTTCACAGTTACGGCTGAACTCGACTACGACCGCTACGGAGGCTCCGCCGTCGGAAAGGTGAAAGCTTCCGAAGTGAACTGGGCCAATGCCAACAAGAAGAGCAGTGTCGGCGGTATCCTGCGTTTCGAACGCTCATTCTAATGCGATGAAGCGTTGAGCTCCGAGGTGCAGTTGATGCGCGGACATTTCCCCTACATTCCGTTTGATTGTGGATGCGTGGCTCGGACGGCCGTCGTACGCGGCGACGTCATGGAGCTCGGGTTTGACGCCGTGCTCCTGAACACGGCGGTCCCGAGGGCGGCCGATCCGGTCGGGATGGCGCGTTGCGTTCGGCAAGGGCGGTCGATGCCATTCGTAAAGCTAGCACTGGAATGCTCGAACCGCGCTACTCACCGAAGGTCGGCAGGGCTGTCTTCTCATGAAGCTCGATCCCTTCTATCTGAATTTCGACGTGCCGGCTGGGTTGACCGGCTGGCGCCGCTCGGCGTGCGTCTGCTGCAGCTCCGGATGAAGGATATGGACGAGAAAGGACTGCAGACGGAAATCCGCCGCGCGAACGACGCCTGCGCGGTCCATGGTTGCCAAGTGAGCGTCAACGACAATTGGCGCACGGCAATCGAGGAAGGCTGCGACTTCGTCCATCTTGGTCAAAAGGATTTGGCTGCCGCCGATGCTGACGATTAAATACGCCGGATTGAAGCTCGGTCTTTCGATCCACGATCACACCGAACTGGAAACGGCGCCAGTGGCCGAGCCGGAGTATGTGGCGCTCGGCCCAGTCTATCCAACTAGCCTCAAGAAGATGAATGGGCGTCGCAAGGGCTCGAGCGGATCAGCGAGTGGAAGCACCACGTCGCGCCGATCCCATTGGTCTCCATCGGCGGCCTCAACCTGACCGGCTCGAAGGCGTTTTTCGAGGCTGGCGCGGAAAGCGCAGCCGTGGTCACCGACTTTGCGCTGAACGACGCCCCAGAAGCGCGCACGCGAGAATGCATCGAAAGACAGTACAATGGCGCTGGGGCGAGAACCGCATCTGCTCGTTGTTGTCGGGTCAGATTCCCGCGGTGGGGCTGGAATTGCCCGCGAGATCGAGACGATCGCTTGCCTTAACGTGCGCACCTGCCTTTGCTGTCAGCGCGCTGACGGTGCAAACCCAGGAAGACGCCTTGGAAATCCAAGTTACGCAACCCGGTCTGGTGACGGGTCAAATGCGCGTTGCGCTTCAAGCTAACAGAGTGGCCGGCACCAAGGTTGGCATGCTCGCAACGGCTGAGATCATCGTCGCTGCGGTTGCAGGCTGTGCTGCGCGAATATCGGGCGCATATCGACAGTCCAGATCCGGTGCTGGCTTCCACGTCAGGCCGAGCGCTTCTTGAAGCAAGCGCCATCCCGCATCATGAAGTAGCATCTGATGCCGCTTTGCCGTGTCGACACCCAATGTCATTGAACTGGCGCTTCTTGCCGGCTCAGTGCTACCGGTGAATGAGGCCGGCGCGCTTCAACAAGGACCCCAAGCCACCCCGCCTGCTGGACTCCTCCAAATTCGAAACACGGATGGTTCCTATCCAGACAATTGATTTTATCAATCTGCGACAATACCGCATAGCGGCGCCGGCGGAATGATCACCGGTAGCAAGACGAGCTGCTTTCAGTGGCCTGCACGACGCGCACCGCGACCGAGTACAAGCCGGCTCGTCTGCAGCCATGTTCGGATCGGCCGCATCGGTGCGCCGAATGAGATTGCCGGCGGAACGCTCTATTCGTGCAGCTGTGACGGCAGTCATCTCACCGGAGCCATCCTGCCGATGGATGGCCGGCAGTCGGTGCAGCATGGGCTGACACTGTTCACGGAATGAAGCCGCTCGCGCTTCGGACGGTTGAAATGGAGGACATTAGCTTGGAACCGATCAGTCTCGACGAGCTTCTGGCCAGCGTCGGCAAGGAAGTCGGCGTGTCGCCGTGGCGGGTGGTCTCGCAGCGGATGATCGACCAGTTCGCCGAGTCCACCGATGACCACCAGTTCATCCACTGCGATCCGGAGCGCGCCAAGCGCGAGACGCCGTTCGGCGGCACCATCGCACATGGCTTCCTGTCGCTTTCGCTTTTGTCGGCGATGACTTTCGAGACCATGCGGCCGCTCGAAAACTGCAAGATGGGTGTCAACTATGGCTTCGAATCGCTGCGCTTCCTGGCGCCGGTGAAAACCGGATCGCGCATCCGCACCCGTTTCGTACTGGCCGACGTCAAGGTCAGGCCGTCGGGCTGGGTGCAGACGGCGCTGGGCGTGACGATTGAGATCGAGGGCTCGAAAAAGCCGGCGCTGACCGCGCGCTGGTTGACGCTGACGCTGATCAAACGCCAGCCGGAGGCGGCCTGAATTGTCAACGAGCGTCAGCAGAGACGATCTTCACGTGCCGGGGCGATGTAGGCGACCAGTGCGCACCGATCGGCAACGCGGCCACGGGGGTCGGCTAGAGAGTGGCAGGAATGCCTAATCGGGGCTCGCATCGACGTATCGGAAGCGCTTCGGCTTTCGGCGCTGCATTCCTTCTTCACGAAGGTCCATGCAGAATTCCCGACCACGGGGTCGAAAGATCGGCTTGTGATCGGAGTGGGCAGATCCTCCCCGACTGAATCTGCCAATAGGGTGAGTCAACCGGGTCGAACTTGAGGTCGCGGGTGTCGCTGATCGGCTGCTCGTCGAGCTCGAGAGCTGCCAGCTAAAGGCAGAACACCGCGATGCCAAGAGCCTCCGCAGTTGATGTGGACGCCCAGAGCTGGCAGTACAGACCGACGAGTTCCCGGCGGGCGAACTTGCCATTGGTAGCGCGCCAGACCAGTCGCGAGAAAGCCTCGATGAGAAGGCCCCGAGCCGCGCGCGGCATCGACTACAGTGGCGTTTGGCGAGAGGCCTTCGAAGACGAGATCGAGTGTAAGATGGACGAGCTCGACACGCATATCGCGCAGTCCCTGCGATCGCATTGTCCGCGGCGCTCGTGCGAGCGAACTGTTGGTAGATCGAGCTGACTAGATGAACCGGGATGGCATTAAAGCGGAACTGGAAGAGACGCCCTGGCCGAACCAAGCAAGATCAATCCAGCCATCGCTAAAGGTAGGCGAACACGAGACGTTCGGACTCCGTGCCGCTGAAATCCTCAAATTGAATCGGCCGGACCGTTGGAGCTATCATCACCCGCTTGGCTTCCAGAGCTACGGAGCGGGTTGATTATCTGAACGTCCTCGAAGTCCTTTTCATTGTCGGTCACTACGACACACTCGTTGGCTTCGGCTACAGCGGCAATGATTGTGTCTAGGGCGCTCCGCGAACGGCCTCTGGCTTTGCCGTTGGCCATCAGCCGCGCCCACACGAGGCCAGCTTTCTCGTCGAACGATAGCACGCGGCCAGCGAACAGCGCTTGCGGGCCTTCGGAGCCCTCGAACCAAGTTTCAAGGCTGCTGCGCTTTTTCCCCTTCGGCTTCTCTAGGATGCCTCGGCGAATTTCGGCGACAGTAAGCGAAGCAATGAAGAGGTCTTCGTCCTTCTGCGCGCCCATCCAGGCCAGCAACGAGCCCGAAGGCTCCGGCTTTATGACGTTGCTGATGATATTGGTATGAAGAAGGTAGCGCGTCACAGGTCGATCTTGCGCCCCTCTTCGCGCGGCTGGCTGAGGTCGAGATTGGAGCCAACCAGAGGCGAGCGACGCAACGCGGCGAGAATGCTGCCCGCTTTCGGTGGCTCACCCGCCACGGCTTGCTGTATGGTCCGACGAAGCTGTCGGGCATCCGGCCCGCTCTCCGTTAATTTTCGGGCAAGAGTTCGCAGTAGATCGCGGTCTGCGTCGAAGGCCTGGATCTCGAACCGCGCGATGCCGCGCTCAGCCAGGCGAGAGCGATAATTCTCGATGGCTCTCTTCTGTGCAGTGTTGCCCATCGCGTGCCTCCGTTCTCTATCCGGATATATAGCCATGGCTTCTTCGGAGCACAAGGTGCCCCGTCATCGGCCAGCACTGGCTCCTGCGCGACGCGCGTTATTGATAGAATTCCAGCTTGTCGAAGCACTGACTTGGCATCATTGTCGCGAAACGGAGTATTTCGCGTCAGGACAGGAACGCGATCATAGCGCGCCGAAACGGCAACAGCCGAAAAGCTTCGTGTGGTCGCCGGCGCGGCCCGCGAATCGGCTGTGTGCGTCGCCGAAGCCCGATCGACGCTTCGTCAATCTGGTCCGGCTGCTGGCACGACAGGCCGCACGGGATTTCGTTCAAGCCGAAACGGATAGCCAGACGCGGGACCGCGTCCCGGAGTAAGGGGCCGCCTCATGAAGGTCGCGCTTGGCGCTCGCTACTCAACTGACAATCACCGAGACGCCTCGATCGAGGATCAGTTGCGGCTCTGCTGCTTGCGTGCTGAAAAGCAAGGCTGGACAGTCGTCGACAGCAATACCCACCGCGCGATCTGCGGCGGGTCGCTGTTGCGTCCCGGCCTTCAGGAGCTGATCAGCGATGCGATGCAGGGCAAATTCCTGATCGTGCTCGCAGAGGCGATGGATCGCCTGACCATGACCGCTGCAAACCGGGAGCAGGCCAGGCTGGGCAAACGTTGCAACAGATCCTTCAAGGAAATTCATAGACTCTTAGCAACTCCGGCTCGCTGTGAATGGTAGGCTTATTGCAACGTCTGAGGTCAGTGGTTCCAAACCGTGGCCCCGCTTGTCTTCGACTGGCCGAACTGCTTGCAATTTCGGCTAAAGGCAAAAGAACGCCCTTTGTTGTTCGACAGGGCGATATCGGCAGTCGCCACAGCCACCGAGATTTGTCCGGTCGTTGGACAACCTTCAAAAGCTGCGACTTCTGTGGAGGACGCGAATGAGAAATTCGGTAGGACTTGGTCCTGAGCCATGATGACACTGGTTAGTCGCCTACGCATGGCAGCGCATCCTGACCGCCTTCGAATCCTGGGCCTTTGTGCGCATGCGGACCTAACTGTCTGCGAGCTAGCGGAGATTCTGAGCGTGTGTCGAGAGCGGGTTGCGCGACACGTCCGGCTGCTCGCCAGAGCCGACTTTCTTTGCTGCAACGAACAGCCTCCGTGGCGCTCGTACCATCTCAACGCAGGATCCAACGACGGCGGGCTGGTTCAATTATTGGTCGATCTCCTGCCCCATCGCGACGGCTATCATAAACAGGACCTGCAGCGGCTCGAAGCGGTACGAGACACGCGGCCGAAAGGGACCGCGTGCTTGATCGTGAAATAGGTCAATCCAATTGGAGCGCGAAGCTACCATGGACAACTCCGCAGACGGCGCGATCGCACAGCCGGACACCCACGGGCGGTCTTCCTTGGCCGCGGTTGATTGCCGCGTCCACGAGCTGCTTCTGAGACAGGAGCGGCAGGAGCGGACGACCCTGAAGCTCATCGCCTCAGAGAACTTTGCGTCCTCGGCCGTGCTGGAAGCGAACGGCTCGATTTTCACGAACAAGTACGCCGAGGGGTACCCCGGCGCGCGCTACTACGCTGGAAACGAGATCGTTGATGAGCTTGAGGATCTGGCCATTGAGCGCCTGAAAACGCTATTTGGCAGCGAGCATGCCAACGTCCAGCCTTATTCCGGCTCGCCGGCCAACCAGGCTGTC
This sequence comes from Mesorhizobium sp. M0514, assembly GCF_040321145.1. NCBI lineage: Bacteria > Pseudomonadati > Pseudomonadota > Alphaproteobacteria > Hyphomicrobiales > Phyllobacteriaceae > Mesorhizobium > Mesorhizobium sp. M0514. The sequence continues at coordinate 45,427 of NZ_JAMYQZ010000041.1, read as the reverse complement.
TATCGTGCGCTTTTGAGTCCCGGTGACAAAGTCATGGGCTTGCCCCTTCCGGAAGGGGGCCACCTGACTCATGGTTGGGCCATCAACTTTTCCGGAACTGACTATCAACGCGTGCCCTATGGACTAGATGAAAAGACACAGCAGATTGACTATGACCGCTTGCGCGAGACAGCCAAGCGGGAACGGCCGCGGCTCATTTGGGTCGGCGGAACCGCTTACCCGCGTGTCTTTGACTACGCGGCAATGGCAGAAATTGCCCTGGAAGCGAACTCCTATCTCGTAGCCGACATTGCGCACATTAGCGGCCTGATTGCCGCGGGAGCGCACCCGAATCCCGTGGGCCATTGCGACGTGGTCAGCAGCACGTCCCACAAGTCGATCCGCGGTCCCCGCGGTGGCTTCATTTTGTCAAGGAACGAAGATCGCTATCAGGCCCTGTATCATACAAAGAGCAAATACAATCTCGCCAGACGAATAGACCGGGCGGTCTTCCCTCACCTGCAAGGCGGACCTCACATGAATGCCATCGCTGCGCTAGCGGTTGCCTTGCACGAAGCCGCGAACCCGTCCTTCCGAAGCTACGGCCAACAGACGGTCAAGAATGCCAAGGCTCTGGCACATGCACTGCTTGAGCGAGGTTATGACCTGGTTACCGGGGGGACGGACAATCACATGCTGATCCTTGATCTTCGCGATCGGCCACTATCGGGCAAGGCCTATGCCGAGCGACTAGCAAAGGCAGGAATCATCACAAACTTTAATATGGTGCCTGGCGACCCGCGGCATCCGGCGGTCACAAGCGGAATTCGCCTGGGGGCGCCAGCAGTGACGTCAATGGGCATGCGCGATGTGGAAATGGTGCAAATTGCTGGCTTCATTGACTCCGTCCTCCAGCGGCCAGACGACGAAGATCTCCATGCCTGCGTGCGAAGAGACGTTGCCGACTTGTGCGCTGCGTTCGAGGTCCCGGGCATCTCCGACAAGTAAGGTGGGCCAAGCAAAATGCCCATACCACATCCAACATCCGAAGCGAGGTATTCATGGCTAGGCAGTTCGTGTTCTCTTCCGAATCGGTGGGCGCGGGGCACCCGGATAAGTTGGCCGACAACATCTCGGATGCCATCCTCGATGCCATCCTCCGCACAGATCCCAAGGCGCGCGTCGCCTGTGAAGCGTTGGTAAAATCAGGGATAGTCGTTCTGGCTGGCGAGATCACCAGCGATGCCCAGGTGGATTACAGCCAAGTTGCGCGCGATACGATTCTCGACATTGGGTACGACGACGAGGCTGTCGGCTTTGACGGCCGGCGTTGCTCCGTCGTTCATGCCCTCACCGAGCAGTCGCCCGACATCAGCCAAGGCGTTGACGAGGGAAGAGGGCAAGACCTCCAGCAGGGAGCGGGAGATCAGGGCCTCATGTTCGGCTACGCATGCCGCGAAACCGATACCCTGATGCCTTTGCCGATCCAGCTCGCTCATCGCTTGACGAAACGGCAGGCGTATGTCCGGAAGGCACAACAGCTTGGCTGGTTGCGTCCTGACATGAAATCCCAAGTCTCAGTGCGCTATGAGGGGTTGCGCCCGGTCGCCCTGGATACCATCGTCGTGTCGACGCAACATGACGAGCAGGTCTCGCAAGAGACTGTCCGCGAGGGCGTCATTGAGGAAATCATAAAGCCTGTCCTGCCGACCCACCTGGAGACGGAAGGCATCAGAATTCTGGTCAACCCGACGGGGCGGTTCGTAGTCGGCGGGCCGCGCGGCGACTGCGGTCTCACTGGACGCAAGATCATCGTCGATTCCTATGGCGGGATGGGTCGTCATGGCGGCGGCGCCTTCTCGGGCAAGGACCCGTCCAAGGTTGACCGCTCGGCTGCCTATGCAGCCCGCTATGTCGCAAAGAACATCGTCGCTAGCGGACTTGCGGACGTGTGCGAGGTGCAGCTTGCTTACGCAATCGGCGTGGCCAGTCCGGTTTCCGTCATGGTCAACACGTTCGGGACAGCCAGGGTTGAGGAAAGCAGGATCGAGCGCCTCATTCTTGAGTTGTTCGATCTCAGACCGAAAGGCATTATCAAGATGCTTGATCTCTTACGCCCTATATACCGTAATACAGCGACCTATGGCCATTTCGGCCGTGAAGAGCCTGATTTCACCTGGGAGAAGACAGACAGGGCGGACGAATTGCGTCGCGAGGCAGGACTCGCCGCCCCGTGAGAGCCGCCGGCGAACGGATTGGCAAGCGGAAAGCCCATTTCCACCGGGCAGACCCGCGCCTGGCAGGCGTGGCGAGAAGCCGGCTCGGGTTTTTTGGCGGAGACATTGATGCCGGATTATGACGTGCTTTGCATCGGCAATGCCATTGTCGACATCATCGCCCAGTGCGACGAGGCATTCCTCGAGATCAACGGCATCATCAAGGGCGCGATGAACCTGATCGACACGCGCCGCGCCGAACTGCTCTACAGCCGCATGGGCCCGGCGATCGAGGCCTCCGGCGGCAGTGCCGGCAACACGGCGGCCGGCGTAGCCAGCTTCGGCGGCCGCGCCGCCTTCTTCGGCAAGGTCTCCAACGATGCGCTGGGCGAAATCTATGCGCACGATATCCATGCACAGGGTGTCGCCTTCGACACCAGGCCGCTCGAGGGACAGCCGCCGACGGCGCGCTCTATGATCTTCGTCACGCCCGACGGCGAGCGCTCGATGAACACCTATCTCGGCGCCTGCGTCGAGCTTGGCCCTGAGGATGTCGAGGCCGACAAGGCATCCGGCGCCAAGGTTACCTATTTCGAGGGCTATTTGTGGGATCCGCCGCGCGCCAAGGAGGCGATCCGGCAGACGGCGAAGCTCGCACACGAGGCCGGACGCGAAGTGTCGATGACGTTGTCGGATTCGTTCTGCGTCGACCGCTACCGGGACGAGTTCCTCGAGCTGATGCGCTCGGGCACTGTCGACATCGTCTTTGCCAACAGCCACGAGATCAAGTCGCTCTACCAGACAAAATCCTTCGACGAGGCGCTGGCTCAGATCCGCAAGGACTGCAAGATTGCCGCCGTCACCCGTTCCGAAAAAGGCTCGGTGATCGTGCGCGGCGACGAGACCGTGGTCATCGAGGCGACCGCCATCAAGGAGTTGGTCGACACCACCGGCGCCGGCGACCTCTACGCCGCCGGTTTCCTGCATGGCTACACGCAGGGCCGCAACCTCAAGACCTGCGGCGACCTTGGCTCGCTGGCGGCCGGCCTGGTGATCCAGCAGATCGGCCCAAGGCCAAGGCAGAATTTGCGCCGCGAGGCGGAAGGGGCTGGGTTGCTGTAGATGCGCGGGCAACTAACCAGCCGCCCTACTGACGCGATGACCGCAGTGGCGGAACTGTGTCAAAGCTCGCTGATAGCGACAGCCATTCGCTTCGGAGAACTGACCCATGCTGCTGCCGTGAAGCTCGCTGGAGGAGCGGTGCAAGGCGTGCTTGCCATGACGGCATTCACCGTCATCCAGATCGTCACCAGCATTTTCCAGAAGCTCAGCTTGGGGAAGGCCAGTAAGGTTCCTGAGGTAACGGAGAACTCTCGGCGTCCGTCGGACTTGACTTGCGATCACGTCCCACGATGCCGAATGCGGGCAGCAGACTGAATATTTCACAATGCTAGACAAAGGCGTAAAACGCGACCATATAACGACATAAACATTTCATTATGCGTCATTGACAAAGAGCGGGTTGCTGTGATTGTCTGCTGTTGTGGTTCTCGCGTACGGTGCTGCCGCAGCGGAGCTAAGAGGGAAGCCGGTGCGATGCCGGCGCTGCCCCCGCAACTGTTAGCGGCGTAGCCGATCCACTCATGTCACTGAGGCGAATACCCTCGGGAAGACGGGTAGAGGCTATGACCCCGCGAGCCAGGAGACCTGCCACGCCGAATTACGTCCACGGGCGGGGTGTCTCGGTGGCCGCTGCAACCGGCGTGCCGGCCTGCTAGCGCCTTCCTTGTCACCGACGCCCCCAACCATCGGGGTATGACATGACTGTCTCTCAGCAAATTCCTGTAGCAACGCTCGGCGTGCCGCGCTTCGGTCGTCGGCGAGAACTGAAATTCGCCCTCGAAAGCTACTGGTCCGGAACATCGTCCGCTGGCGACCTTCTTGCGACGTCGAAGGCGCTCCGTGCCGCTAGCTGGGAAGAGCAGCGCGATCGCGGCGTGTCGAAAATCCCGTCGAACGACTTCTCGCTTTACGACCATGTGCTCGACACCGCAGCCATGGTCGGGGCCATTCCATCCCGGTACGGCTGGAATAGCGGCGAGGTCCCACTTGACATCTACTTCGCAATGGCGCGCGGCAACCAGGGTCAGACGGAGGATTGTGGACACGCTGGTCACCAGGAGGAGGCTCGTGGACCTGGTGTAACCGCGATGGAAATGACCAAGTGGTTTGACACCAACTACCACTACATTGTGCCGGAACTCGATGATGATCAGACGTTCGCCCTCTCGTCATCGAAGCCGGTCGATTACTTCCTCGAGGCTAAAGCTCTCGGCATTCACACACGCCCAGTCATCCTTGGACCCATCACCTTCCTCAAGCTGGCGAAATCGCGTGCCGAAGGGTTCGGTCCCATCGCGCTCCTACCGCGGCTGCTGCCCGTTTACGAGCAAGTCCTGCAGAGGCTGAAGCTGTCGGGAGCCGACTGGGTGCAGATCGATGAGCCAGCGCTTGTCCTCGATCTGAACCCGAACGAACGAGCTGCGTTCGAATTCGCCTATGGCCAGCTGTCGAAAGCCGCGCCCGAGCTGAAGATCATGCTGGCTACGTATTTCGGGTCGCTGGGAGACAATCTCGAAACCGCGGTTTCTCTGCCCCTGGCCGGCCTGCATATTGATCTCGTGCGCGCTCCCGAGCAGCTGGAAACGGTGGGTCGGCTCGCTCCGAAGGATCTGGTGCTCTCGCTCGGCTTGATCGATGGCCGCAACGTCTGGCGTGCGAACCTGCCCGCCATTCTCGACCGCATCAAACCGATCGTCGCCGGCTGGCCCTTGGACCGCGTCGAGATTGCGCCTTCTTGCTCGATGCTGCATGTGCCGATTGACCTGCGCATGGAGACGGAACTCGAGGCGGACATCAGGTCGTGGCTCGCCTTCGCGGCCCAGAAGACCGACGAGCTGGTCTTGCTGGCCCGGGCCCTTTCCAAAGGCAGGGATGCGGTGGCAGCCGCGTTGAAAGCTTCTGCCGAGGCTGCCGCCACTCGCTTGACGTCCACGAAGATCCATGACCCGCTTGTTGAGGGGCGGATCGCCAGCATTGACCATAGCATGAAACGACGAGAGAGCGCTTTTGGCGAGCGCTCCAGAGTCCAGGCCGGCACGCTCGGGCTGCCGCCGTTCCCGACGACGACAATCGGGTCCTTCCCGCAGACGCCGCAGGTACGCCGCGCGCGGTCCGCTCATGCGAAGGGCCAGCTCAGTTATGTCGACTACGAGATTTTCCTGAAGAAGGAGATCGAGTCAGCAATTCGTTGGCAGGAAGAGATCGGGCTGGACGTGCTGGTGCACGGTGAGTTCGAACGAAACGATATGGTACAGCATTTCGGCGAGCAGCTGTCCGGCTTCGCCTTCACTCAGCATGCCTGGGTGCAAAGCTATGGGTCGCGCTACGTGCGTCCCCCCATCATCTTCGGGGACGTATCGAGGCGCAATCCGATGACGGTGCGCTGGTGGCAATTCGCCCAGTCGCTTACGGAAAAGCCTGTGAAGGGAATGCTCACAGGCCCAGTGACCATTCTCAACTGGTCCTTTGTTCGAGACGACGTACCCCGCTCCGAAGCCTGCCGCCAGATCGCGCTCGCCATCCGCGACGAAGTGACGGATCTCGAAAGGTCCGGCGCAAGGATGATCCAGATCGATGAGGCCGCGTTTCGCGAAGGATTGCCACTGCGCCAATCTGACTGGAAAGCCTATCTCGACTGGGCTGTCGAATGCTTCCGGATCGCTTCAACGGGTGTAAAGGACGCGACTCGAATCCATACCCACATGTGCTATTCGGAGTTCAACGAGATCATCGACGCGATCGCTGGAATGGATGCGGATGTCATTTCGATTGAGACGTCGCGCTCCAAGATGGAACTGCTGGACGCCTTCACGAGCTCCAAATATCCGAACGAGATCGGTCCCGGCGTCTATGACATTCACTCACCACGTGTGCCGGAGGTCTGCGAGATTTCGGACCTAATCATGCTTGCCCGCGAGCGACTGTCCGACGGCCAACTGTGGGTAAACCCGGACTGTGGCCTCAAAACACGGAAATGGGAGGAGGTCCGCCCTGCCCTCATGAACATGGTCGCTGCAGCGCGCGCGCTCCGGGAGAAAGTGGCCTGAGGCTTCTCCTTCCTCACCGTGTGGTGAGCTACCGGCTGGCTCCTGTCGGCCGTGAACATGCCAAACCGGCACACTCTTGGAAATGAGCCACTCGGCGCAAATGTGCAATTTCCCTACGGCACGTGTCTTAATCCCGCAGAAATATAAATGTGGCACTACGCTATAATATCGGTTCCTTGGGGACATACAGGCCCCGCGCCTCGAACAAATCGGACACGCGTCGTTTCTCGAAGTAGACTGCTTGGCGCGTTCGCTCAGGCAGCGACAATATATGGTGCTGCGTCTGTCCGCCCCCCAGTTGATCGCGCAGACTACGGGCGAGGTGGCAGGGTTCGGGTATCGCTAGACTAGCGTCCCGCCAATTCGGAGATGGACGTCGCAATTCGTGTCGCCAAGTAAAAATCGCCAATCATTTTCGATTGCGAGTCCGCAGCCAGTTGGCCCTTATTTTCCTGAGATCTGCGTTACAGGCCGGGGCGTTGTCGCCGTTTCTGAGGGTAAGATGGGATAGGCGACGTCAGGTGCCTCTCCGGTCAGCGAGTTGAGGAAGGCAACAAGCAGGTCAACTTCTTCGTCCGCCAGTACTACGCCGAGCTGGGTGGTCCCCATAATGGCGACGGCCTGTTTCAGATCCCAAACCTTGCCCGAATGAAAGTATGGCGCGGTGAGTGCAACGTTGCGCAGCGGCGCCACGCGGAAGACATAGGAATCGTCGGCTGCATTGGTGACCTCAAATCGGCCCTTGTCTTTGTCCGGCAGGACTTCGGCGCTGGGCCGTTCCACGAGGCCGAATGGGTAATAGGCTTGCCCACCAACGTTGATGCCGGCATGGCAGGACGAGCAGCCTTTGTCCATGAAAAGCACCAGGCCCTGTTTCTGTTCGGAAGTCATGGCAACCTCATCACCATTCAGGAAGCTGTCGAACGGGGCAGGTGTGACCAGTGTCGCCTCGAAGGCTTCGATCGCCTTGGCGAAGTTGTCGAAGGTGACCCGATCGGCTTCAGCCGGAAAAGCTGCATCGAACCACTCGACATATTGCGGCATGGACTTGAGAGTGGCGATGAGTTGGCCCGGTGTATTGGCCATTTCGATCCCGGCTTGGACCGGTCCCTTCGCCTGAGCCTTCAGGTCTTCGGCACGACCATCCCAGAACTGGGCGATGTTGAAGACAGCGTTCAGTACAGTCGGCGCGTTGCGCTGTCCCTTCTGCCAACCATGGCCAATCGAGGTTTCGTGATTGTCGTCGCCGCCGGTGGCCAGGTTGTGGCATGAATTGCACGACAAGACGCCTGACGCCGAGACGCGTGGATCGAAGAACAGTGCCTTGCCGAGAGTGATCTTTTCCGGGGTGATCGGGTTGTTGGCGACTGTCGGCGTGGTGGATGGCAAAGCCGTGAAGGTGGCCAATGCCGTATCTCTGAGGTCGGTGGGGATCGAATCCGCAGCAAAGGCGGTGGGTGCCAGCAAGGTGACAGCCATCGTACTGAATAGGATTTTCATAATTGGTCTTCCTGCGTCGTCCACGCAGCCATTATGCGATCTGCGGCTCATGAACGCCCTGAGCTAGATCAGCTTGAGGGAGAGGACGGGGTCTCACACCTGTTTTCGCAGCTGAGCTGGGACCCTCTTGGAAGTGATCGCTCTTCTCGATTGGACTTCAGGGAGGAGGAGTATCCCTGGTTGGCAACCGGTTTTATGCATCAAAGCACGCCCTGAGGGCGGCTTCGTAGATTCGGTCACTGCGATCTTCCAGCCAAGGTTGAGAAAGTCGACAGCATCCGCAAGACTGGCAATCTCTTGCACGATGTGCGCTGCACGCCTTGCGAAAAGTGAGCTTCTGAAACGTCAGGGTTCATTCGTTCCTCCTGACCTGCTGATTGCGTGAATCGGCCTTGTCGACACCCGCCGACTGCACATTGTGATGTCACCAGCGATGGCGGTTTCAATACCTAAGCAGCGACGGTCTATGCGACAGTATGGAGGTCGTAGCGGAATAGCCGTTCTGCCTTCATCGATCGTCACACCGGCATATAGCTCCGCTTCTACGAACATCCCATCACGCGAGGATGGCGCGGCGCTTGAGCAGGTCCACCCGCTGCAACTGCCTCACACCTTGATCCACAGATCCTAGGCGATGACCATGTTGTCGTCATCATTTGACGGGCGCGGGGCATTGGCTCATAAGCGAGCCACCGCAAACTGTGCGGTTGCCAGGGCGTAATGAAGTGAATTGGAATGATCTTCGGTTTGGGAAACACGCACGTCCGACGCAGCTTGCGTTGACAGAGGCGGTTTTAGGCGCAATAGCGCCTCCGCTGGCCTATTTTGTGGAGTTCAATTGTGGTTCGGCCAAAGGCGCGGGGCGCCGGACCGGCCCCTTGTAAACGTAATCAAAGAGAGAGAGACCCTGCATGGAAGAAATCTTACCGCGCATCGCCACTGGTGCCGGCATCGGCCCGGCTGTCGCAGAGAAGGCCGTTGGGTTAATGCTGGGTTTCCTGCGGAGCCACGCGGCCGACGGTCCCGGCGCGCGCATGATCGAGGCCATTCCGGGAGCTTCGGAATTAGTAGCGAAGTATCATGGCGACGACCCAGAGGGTGGCGGCCTTATGGGGCTCGGGCAGCAATTGATGAGTGAGGGTCTCAGCATGGCAAAGATCGCCGCCCTCGCCAACGAGACGATCGCCTGCGCCAAGGAACATGCCGGCGACGAACTCGTGGACGAGGTCCTCAATTCCGTTCCTGGCCTTCCCCAGTTCGTCTGATTAGCGGCAGCCGGGGGCGCATGACCTTGTGCGCCCGTGCCGGCCCGTTTGCGCAGCAGGCATTCTCCGCCGGGCGTTCCGCACCGATCTCGTGAGACCACCAACCGCCGGGCACGCGGAGCGCGCGTTGGAGTACTTCATTCGTCTATCGAAAAATCAACTTCAGGCGATTCGATGTGTATAATTTCTGGCGGTAAGCGTTTATCCTGAACGCTTTCGATGAAGCCCGCGAGATAGGCAAACGTATTATATTTCTCGAGGACTAGCCGCTTCGCCTCTCTTATTGCGCCGCGACGTTCCTTCCAGAGGTCTGAGTTGATAATTTCTTGAATTTTTTGGATTACGTTCTTGTCCTCTGGGTCAATCAGAACCATAGAGTCCGAAGGGAAGAACCTCGTGATTGCCGGGCTGCCGTAATAGATCGGCATTGTTTCAGCGACGAAGCAGTCCATAAGCTTCTCTGTAAAATAGTAATCAGCACGAGTATTCTCGAACGCTATACTGTAGCGATAAGGTGCGAGTGCGTTCCATTTATCTCCAATCAGCCGAAAACCTCGGCCGAACAGGTCAAAATCGAGCTCCTTTCTTAGCCGTTCCAGAAACGCCAGCCGATACCGATGTCCTTTAAGCAGGGCGATGTTACTGGTAATCCATGAGAGCCGAAGTGGCTTATCCATGGCTTCGCTGACCAGAAGTTGGTCATATGTCTTGTTTACAGACCAAGACCGAGTGATCGGTGGAGACAAAACGAATCGGCGCGCTGCATTCTGCCGAGCAACCAGCTCTGCGTCAGACGTCAGGACGATAGTATTTTTCCCCTGCCCTTCATGAAATGCACGATGAGCTTTCGTCGGCGGTTCGCCGATTGCAAAAATTGTCCTGTTGGGGCTCGCCTTGATATCAACAGGGAGCCCAAAAAGAGAAGCAGAGTTAAAGACAATATGCCAATCGGGCACGAAGGATGTGGTGCGTACAAAAGCGACATTGTTCCAGATTCCACTGCCCTTTGGAGTGAGGTGGTGGATTGCATCATCCAAAACGCCCCAAGAATCTAGACATGTAGCAACAATGGGCGCCGGGCGTTCCGTCAACAATTTGGCCGACAAAGCAGTTCCACTCCCTTCACTCGCGAAGGTACTCAATCGCCATTCAGGATTGCGGTAACATCGGGCAGCATAAACCTTCCGGGACCTGCTGTCGAGGCAATTGTCGCTTTGCACTTGACCAGGTTCTTCCTCGCTTCGTGTGGTGATCAGGCCGGCTGAGTGGCAGCATTCGTGCCTAAGGAGTTCGCAGCCGGCGCTGCCTAATGGTACGTTTGATCGTCTTCAGGCGGTTGATCGGCTCTTCCGCCTCGGCCGTTCTCCACGGCAGTTCAATGGCATCGCGAACGGAGTCAACGTCACGGCGTAGGACCAGACCGAAACGCGTGATGGCGATGAGCCGGGTGACGCCAAGTCGATCGAAGTGCCGAGCTTGCCCAACTCACAGGCCCCGCAAAATGCCGCGGAAGGGCATGGCAAGCCTGCGCATAGTGGCAAACTCATGTCATCCCTGCTTCAGGACGTCGACCTTTCTGGCCTGGTTGATCGTCAGCACATCCGGAGGCTTCATGCAGAGGGCCTCGGCGACTACCGGCGAGATCACACGGCCGGTCGCGGCATTCTGTATGAGGACGCGTCGCTGGCTGGTTGATGCGTATGATTGATGCAGGCGGCTCACTGTCCTTGCCCGGCCTCTCGGCGCGGCGCCAACTTGCGAGAAGCCGCTCCAGATTCGAGAAGCTGCCGGTCGCCGCGCTGTTTGATATCGTGGAACAGGTGTCATCCGCAGCCATTGCCGCCTCTCCAGGACCGGCTAAGAAACGCCTCGAAATACATTGATGTCCTAGGTTTATCAGCGGCGGTTCCCAGCCCCTTTGCAAGAGCGGCTCACCGGCGATGAACTTACATCACTTTGGCCATTGCCAATGAACGTTTGTTCCATCGTCCCTGACGCCCACCATCAAGCGACCACTATCGCTCGATTTCACAGTGCAAAGAAGCAAAGCGAGACAAAAACAGCGCGCTTAGCCTCGAGGCTACTAGCGACTTCGGCGCTAAGTTAGAGCGGCACGCGCCACGCACCTCGGCAGGGTCGCCAACAACGAGTGGCTCAGCGGTCACGCCGCGAAATATGGCGCATCGATGTCGCTTCTGGACGAGCATTGGCAATAACGCAGTCAGAGACATTGTTGCTTTCAGCGGCAACCGGCCCTATGAAGCGACGCTTCGCTGACTATGTTTCACCGCCTGGAGAGTTTCATGACAGAAGAAGCCGGAAAAAACGTCGACACCCTCATTGAGCTTGCCGCCGATGTCGTGTCGGCCTACGTGTCCAACAATCCGATCCCGGTGGGGGATCTCCCTGCCCTCATCGGCCAAGTGCATGCGGCTCTGAGAGCGACGGCCGGAGGTATCTCTGCACAAGAGCCGGTTGCCCTTACGCCTGCAGTCCCGATCAGGAAGTCGGTGACACCGGACTACATCATCTCCCTTGAAGACGGGAAGAAATTCAAATCTTTAAAGCGCCATCTGTCGACCCACTATGGGCTGACGCCGGGTGAATATCGGGCCAAATGGGGCCTGCCGGTGGATTATCCCATGGTGGCGCCGAACTACGCCGCGAAGCGTTCGTCACTGGCGAAAACGATGGGGCTCGGCCGCAAACCGAAAGCGCCGAGAGAGCCGGAAGCGCCGGTGCCGACGAAGCGAACTCGCAAGAAGGTCGCGGCTTGATTGCGGCAATTGAAATTCCTTCTGCAGCGTTGCAGCCGTCGGCTTAATCTGGGCGTCGCATAAAAAAGGCGGGGCCAACCCCGCCTTCCTTTCCAACAACTTGTTTCATGAGGAATTCGCGACCCATGCAGCAATCTGCTGCCCTCACTTTTTGCTCGTCCCTATCGAGCGGCAGTGAGCACTTCCGGGCCTACACGCCCACTCTTGCGACTTCGCAGGAGAAAATTTCAACCAGCTTTGCTCAGGCTGCCAGCTGAGGACTTGCCAGTGCGGCGGTCCTGCTCGATCTCATAGTTGATCTTCTGGCCGTCAGCGAGGGTCGAGAGGCCCGCGCGTTCGACAGCGGAAATGTGGACGAAAACATCCGGACCGCCATTGTCGGGCTGGATAAATCCAAACCCCTTGGTGCTGTTGAACCACTTTACCGTTCCAGTCGTCATATACTTGTTCCTTCTTCTACAATGCACGTGGGCGGCCATTAGGCCTGTCCGAGTCATAGCCGAGAGTTGGGCGCAGCAAAAAGCGAAAAATTGTTAAGCCCCGATCAGCTGGCGCACTCCATTGTGGGCGTAGCCGCCAGCAAGCACTGTCCTATACTACCGCTCGAGCGTGGCCGGAAGCGCCCAATTTCTTCCAACGCTCCTCAGCGCCACGTCGATGCTCGTGTTTGGAGGCGCGGGACGTAAGGCCGACCGCTGCTCGTGCCGCCAGGTCAAAAGGCCGGGTAGTTCACGGAGCTGCCTTCGTGCATAACACCTTGGGAGCGCCTTAAGGAGTTTCGAGTTGGATTGTTTCAAGAGGGTCGAGGGGTTGATCGATGCGACCAGCGTGGAAGCGATCGATAGCGCGCGCGTTTTGCTGGACCAGTTCAAGGGCAAGTCAGAAACAATCGCCCAAGCGATTGACGACTTCCTGCTTGATTCCATGACCTTGCTGTTTGTGGTAGAAGCCACCCGCGAGCAGTTCCACAATCCGGCGAGGCGGTTAGCGCGCATCAGATTGAGCAAGGTAAGGCTGTTACTCACGCGATGCTCTTGACCTAAGCGACCACTCGCCAGGGTGCATTTGCAGCCGAGCGCGCCAGGCGGTATTTTATGCACATGAAACCAATCGCGACCGCTAAATTCTGCTGTTTGGTTCCCATGGACGGCGGCAAGCGCGGACAGCTTCCGTGCTGCTGTCCTGCAGCGGCAAATGTGCTGCATGCCCCCATCCAAGGCGAGCTCGACGTTTGTTTCTTACGTTGACCAAGGTCCCGCGAAAACACTCCCCTTTCCGCAGTAACTCATCACTGTTCAACCGCCTCGAGGCAGGCCATCACGCCAGAAGACAGCAACGGCCGTCGTTTTTCCCGCCCAGTCCTACGACCTCGTTTTCCAGCGCCTCGCGAATGTTGCCACCCGCCGTTTTTTTTCAGGTCCGTCTTCGCGCGCGAGCTGGGTCCGCGCCCACTTAGCTACGCTGCTCACGCCTCTACCCTTCAGCACCGCCCGGTCTGACTGTCGAGGACATCGGTCCGCTGGAGCGACAACATTTCAATTCTGACCGTCGGTGCAGCGGCCTTCGAAGCGCATCCCGTCCCCCTTCCCCAGCAGCGCGCCCAATCGTCTTCCAATGAAGAAGATATTCTCAGCCGTGCTCGCGTCGCCTTCAGCCCTGTTCGATGGCCCACAATGTCGGATGCACAACATGTCAGACTGACTTGTCCACATGCCTCGAATGTTTTCTGATCTGGCACGGTGCATGCGTGGTCGTCCGCAAGGCGTCGCGGATCAAGGAAAATCCCTCCAATGACCATCCCCCCAAGAACACCGCCGCCGGTCTCCTGGGCTCATCCCAAGATGAGGCTCGAGTGAGCCTTGGCCGCATGATTCATCTGGCTCGGCCTGCCCGCCGAGATCGAAGACGCAGCCCGTTCAGGAAAATGAGGAACAAATCACTGCCTCGAAACTTGCCTTTCCAACCGGAGCCATCGATCGCCCCCTGGCTGCGCAAGGCATTCACTGCCACCGCCCTGGCCCTGGCGACGACCGCTCCGGCTCTGGCCGCCACCGACGGCGGCAAGATTACGGATTTCCTGCTCGATGATGGCATGGAACAGTCGACATGACTCCGCGCAAATCGTCACTCATATGATCTGGCACAAGGTCCGCAGCGCCGACGAGCCACCGGGCAAACCCGACCTTGCCCCTTCCCTCGAGCGTCTGATCTTTAGGGCGACGCCCAACCGCGCCGACAGCGAGTTCGACGGAGCCGTCTCAGACAGCGGCTACAATACCGCCCTCATTGCCTATAAATCGCTTTGGGCGAGATGATGGGCTTCGAGGCCGATTGCATGTTCAACCTCATTCTCAACGACGATGATATCGAGACCGAGCGAAACGTGATCCTGGAGGAGCGCCGTTGGCGCAGAGAGACGGACCCTCAGGTCTGGTGGACGAGGAGGTCAACGCGACGTTGCGGCCGAATCAGCCCTACCGCATTCCGGTGAACGGCTGGACGCAGGAGATGAAGAAGCTGAACGGCACCGATCGGTTCACGATGTGCAACGAATACCGCCGACCGAACAACGCCGTGCTGGTGGTGGCCGGCGACGCAGAGCCTGAGACGGTGAAGGCGCTGGCCGCGAAGACCTATGGCAAGGTTGCGCGCGGGCCGGATCTGCCACCGCGCAACCGACCGGTCGAGCCCGACTAGTAGAACTGCTAGGCGTCTTGTAGCGTCTCCCTCCCACTTGGGTACCGTGGTCTGCTAGCTGTATGGCCGAGGCCCTATAAGGAACCTTTACGTCCGGAATACACACCCCACCTGCTATATACACCTGCTGCGTTGAGGAGGAATCCGGTATTGCCCCTGTGCCCGCCGATGATCCGTCACCTGCGATCCCCTGACCTGTTTGGACCCATCGATCGCCTGCCGGCACTTGGCACGCGGATGGGCGAGCGGACATTTGAGGTTCTCAACCCGTCGACCGGCGAAGTGCTGGCAGAACTACCCGATATGGGTGTCGAGGAGACATGCGCTGCGATCGACAAGGCCTATGTCGCGCAGCCTCGATGGGCAGGGTTTACCGCACGTGAGCGCAGCGACGTTCTATGGCGATGGCATCAGTTGATCATCGACCACGCCGACGATCTCGCTGCAATTCTTACTGCGGAGATGGGCAAGCCGCTTGCGGAAGCCAAATCGGAGATATCGCATGCTGCGGCGTATCTGCAATGGTATGCCGAGGAGGCAAATCGGGTCTATGGCGAGACGATCTCCGCACCATCGGCCGACCGCCGAATGCTGGTGATCAAGCAGCCCATCGGGGTCGTCGGCACGATAACGCCATGGAATTTCCCGGCCTCGATGGTGGCGCGCAAAATCTCCCCAGCCTTGGCGGCGGGCTGCACGATCGTCCTCAAGCCCGCTGAACAGACGCCGCTCGTGGCTGGAGCAATGTTCGCCCTCGCCCATCAGGCAGGCTTTCCCGAAGGCGTCGTCAATCTGATCTATGCATCCGAAGCTGACGCGGTCGGCCGCGAACTTTGCACAAATCCCAAGGTCCGCAAGATCAGCTTCACCGGGTCTACTGAGATCGGGCGCCTACTCATGCGCCAGTGCTCGGCCCAGATCAAAAAAGTCAGCCTAGAGCTCGGCGGCAATGCACCTTTCATCGTCTTCGATGACGCCGATATCGATGCCGCGGTAGACGGTGCGATCCAGGCGAAGTACCGCAATGCCGGCCAGACCTGCGTTTCAGCGAACCGCCTTTACGTCCAGTCGGGCGTTCACGACGAGTTCGTCGAGAAATTCGTTGAACGGGCTCGCCAACTTCAAGTTGGTGACGGATTCGCGCGCAGAGTGGACATCGGGCCTCTCATCGACAAGAAGGCTTTGGCCAAGATTGAATCCCATATTGCCGATGCCGTAGCTAAAGGCGGCGCGATTCGATGCGGGGGCAAACGCATCGGCACGAATGGCACGTTTTTCCAACCAACGGTCCTGACCGGTGTCACCAGCGAGATGACCGTCGCGCGCGAAGAGACATTCGGGCCGCTCGCACCGATTATTCACTTCAAAGATGCCGATCAGGTCGTGCGTGATGCCAATGAAACGATCTACGGCCTCGCGGCCTATTTTTATGCCTCTAACCTGAAGCGTGTCTGGCGTGTCGCCGAGGCCTTGGAATATGGAATGGTCGGGGTAAATACCGGCCGGATGTCTTCGGAAGCGGCGCCGTTCGGTGGGATAAAACAGTCCGGAATCGGGCGGGAGGGTTCCCGCCATGGCCTCGAGGACTACCTCGAAATGAAATATCTCTGCATGGGCGGCATCTGAAGCATCGACTTGCAGGGTCACAGGCCGAGTACCTAGTGAGCGATCCCCAAACATGTAAATTGTAGAATCGCTCCTCGATTAGGGCCGTCATACCGGAGCAAACACGCAATCCTGAGGAGCACCCTAATAATTTAGGCATCTATCTCTCCCGCGACAAGCGTCTGCATTTTCGGCGAAGACCTCGTGAATGTTAAGGAGGATACGCTTGCGATTTGGCAGCCCTCGCCGAATACTTCAGGCGAAGGGCTGTGCGTTGCGCGGGTCTGATTGGAAGCTTGTGCACCATGCTGGATCGTGAACGCTGGTTGTGAGCAATACCGGTTTCGGACCCGAATTTGAAGCTGCTACATTCCGATTGTCAGTTCAGTTGTTCTTCGGCTGAATGCCGCGCCGGTACAGTCTCGCACAGAATAGAAGATATCATCACGCAGGCATTCGCGTTCACATTGGTGATCGGCGCACGCTCCAGGCGCCAGGTTGACCAAGCGGGTCGAATCGCATGACAGCCTTGACCCGCTGGAGGACGGAATCCCGATGCCGCAGAGGTTGGTCAGCGCAGTCGAGCCCTCACGGCATTGCGGCACGAACAGCAAGGGCTGGGAAGCGACCGGCCGAGCGGTCCTCGAAGCCGCGGGCCAGGGTTGTCGACGACGCGCTGGTTCAGGTCGCCCCAGTGACAGCATATTTGGCATGGTCGGCTTTGGTTGCCGCGCAGATCTGGTCGAGATTGGGACAGCTCACTGGTGCACCTTTGGGCTCATAGTGCTTCCTCCTCATCGAGGTGAGGATTGCCGGACTTGGCGTAGAACACCAACACGGGTCTGAGATCAAAGCGCGTCCCGGGCGCGAGGCGCTGGACGGACCGGGGCCATGTTTCGGTTGAGACGCCATCGATGCCTCGCGCCAGCGTTCTGGCGAATCGGGGCATCAGCGGAGCGACTGTCGGTGCCATGATCGCAGCGGCCGTCGTCTGAAGGGCTAGCGAAGTTCGATTGCGGGCGGGGTAGAAACATCGCGCAGCCGCATAGTCTCGCGCCCGACGGTAGATCACGCAATCGCGCACGAAATCGCAGGCCTGAGCGGCCGCGCGCCGGACCGAGAAGCCTTCGTCCGAATATGCCCGCTCCATCGCCGCGCGATAGACCTCTATCCGAGCAAAAAAGGCGCGGTCGACTGGGCTCCAGTCGCCTGCATCGGGTACACGGCCGGCAAAATCCTGCTTGATTTCCTGGTCCAACGCATCAAGCCAGTTCAGCCAAATCCCTTGGAAGACCTCCTTCTCGGTGCGGCGCAGCCCGTCCAGCGTGAAATCCGTCCGCTCCCCTTCCGGGCGTGTCAGGCCCAAATGGAGGCGCACGACGTCGACTGTCTTTGGGCTCAGAACGTCCTTGCCCCAGACCGCGTGGCGGCAGCTGGTTGAGAACTTCTTGGCGTCGAGCAGGTAGAACTCGTTTACGTGATAGTGGATGCGCGGCGTCCAGTGGGAGAAGACCTCGGCGTAAAGAGCGGGGTAGAGTAGCGCGTGGTAGAACGAATTGTCGAAGCCGAAGAAATGGACAATCTGCCAATCGCTGCCGGGCATCTCCGCGTTCCAGTCGCGACCCAGCGAGCGGCCGAGCGCCTGGATGTTGTAAAGAAAACCGAAGGCCATCTCCGGCCAGACCCAGATCACTTGCCCCGGGAACCCTTCGGCCGGCAGGCCCCAGTCCGAGGGGTGGGTAATGGGTACTGAAAATCCGCCGCGTTGGCGTAGGCGCGCGAAGAGATCCAAGATGCGTAGCGGGACGCCTGATGCCCTTAGATGCCGGTCGATATTGTCGTAGCAGCGGTCCAGGGCAAGTTCCGGACGGCGGAGGGAGCCGACCAGCGGCGCTTCGGCAGACTGCCGTGACCGCGCTGCACCCAGGTCGTGGCAAAGGTTTGGGGCGCCGCATTCCTCGCAGATGTTGCCGGCGGCGGAGCCGCCGCAATCGGGGCAGAGGCCTTTAACATCCGGCTCATAAAGATAGTGGCCTGTCACAGCATCGAAAAGCGCAGGGCTCTGGCGCAGATCTACCGCCGTGCTGCTCAGAAGAGTTCGGAAACACGCGGCTTGAAATTCGCGGTAACCGTCATCGCCCATTGTGGCTTGGAAGCTGTGGACGTCGCAATCGAGAAGTGCAAGCGTGGCGCGAATCTCGTCGGAGTAGTAGCGCGCCACGTTTGCAGGCGTCCATTGATCGGTAGCGGCGCGTGTCGCGACGTAGCTCTGGTAATCGTCGCTTCCGGTCAGGTGATACGCCTCGACTCCTTTCATGCGCAGGAAACGGGTATAGACGTCGGCGCCGAAATAGGGGCCAGAAAGATGCCCCAGATGCAGATCGCCATTTGGCGTTGGCGGCGCGGAGAAGACGAAGGTCGGCCCGCGTGGAGCCGTGGTCTTTGCAGCGGCATCAAGGGCGGCCTCGCCGTCTCGCCAGTAGACATCGACGAAATTCAGGTCTTTGTTCCCGTCATTGCGCAGCACATGCGCTTCAAAAGGATGGAACAGGACGACGTCGCCGGCCTCGACCGAGATTTCCCCAAGGTCGGTGGTGACCTTGCCCGCACCGGACAGGACCACGAAGGCCTCGATTTCGTCGTGCCGATGGGGCTCGGATGTGACCCCGGGTCCAACCTTTCCGAACGAAAACCCCGTGCGAGCACTGCCCGTTCCAAGCGTGGCCGTGTCGATACCGAACGCTCGCGACAGCTCCGTTCGAGAAAACGTGTATTTGCGCATGACAACGAACCTAAGCTGTTGAAGAGTGGGACGGACCTTCGGCTGCCAACGAACAGCCTCAAGTGCACTTCATGGAGAGAAACGGCAGCCCGACCCGTTGGCGGCCCGGCCAGGATAGTGCAGCTCTGGGCCGGCAGGCGGGCGACCAAGGGGGGCGCTGTCGGGCTGTAGGCGCACAGAAGGCCGCCTGTGACCCCTCCACAATCCACGTGCCAAAGCGTCCGATGCTCCGCTAGCCCGCAAATCAGACCGCCATACCGTCCGCGCATTTCGTGAGCGGTCGATCAGTTTCGTGTGCATGCCTCCGCCTGGCTGCGTGAGCTCAATCGCGATAGAAGATGCCATTTGGGGGCTTGAGATTGTCGAGATCGGCCACTTTGCCCTCGGGCGGGTTAAGGGCGCGCTTAAGCACGTTATATTCAGCGCGGGTCGGCCCACCGGTTGAGGCACGCTGGAACACCAAGTAGAGTGTCCGCCGAGAGCGATTGCTTTTGTTCGGTCGTGAGTAGTGCGGTGCGTAATCGTCGAAGATGAAGATGTCGCCAGCCTTCCATACTACGGGTTCCCAGGAGAACGTTTCGGCGACTTGAGGATCGATCACCCCACCGGCATCCATGGGGAACACCCCCTTCTTGTGGTTGCCGGGGCTGAAGAAAAGCCCGCCGTTTTCCGGGTCGGAGTCGTCGATGCCTATGGCAACCACCGCATGGACCATCCGGTCGGGGAGTTTGTGTGGAATGTGATAAATGTCCTGATGCGGGAGATAGCCGCCGCTGTCGGGGTAGTGGAAAATAAGCAACTCCTTGAGCCTGCGCGAATCTTCTCCAAGCAAATCATCGACTGCTGACTTTATGCGCTGATCTGCTAATAGCAAACGACGCAATGGATCATGGTAGTCGAGAAAATTCTCGGTCTTGGATATGATCTTTCGATTGTCCGTCGTCTTCTCGAACCACATGAGCCATTTATCATCGCTGACGTCCCAGCGTGACACATCTTCGACAAAATCAGAGATATCTTCCTGAGCCGCTGGCGCAAAGAAACTTTCGAGCCTGACGTATCCGTCTTTCTGCCACTTGTCTCTTTGTGTATCAGTCAACATGCGAAAAGCCTCCTGTTGGAAAGACTGGTTGGTCGGACCCAATTGGGCAGTCGGGCGCTGGCTAGTTGCGGTCCACGGAGGCGCCCACGCATGTGGGACGGCGATGCTAAGTGCGTACCGCTCCGACGGATTTTGTCCGCAGAAGCTCGGCGCGTGACTGCCTATGTCATGCTCAGCCGGGTCCAGGGCTTCGGTAAACTGGGCCGGATCAACCGCCTCACCCGGTCCAGCCACGACACGCATCGCTAAAGGCCGGCACCATCCGCTGACCGCCGACCCAGCCATGGCCCCCAAGACCACGGCGCTCTTTCGAGTGCGCGACCTGGTACGACCTTGACAATGGTAGGGGAAATGCACGCCCCCAGAATAATGCGATGCGCCGCTTGGTCCAAGAACTTGTTCGGTCACGATGATTTCGGAGAAGCCTCCGGCCTTCGCAGCGGAGGCGGACATCATTCCCAGGATGCCACCGCCGATGATCAGAAGTTTACGAGTCATATCCCGCTGCCCATTTCTTCGGCTACGGGGGCGGGCCAGCTCTCGATCGACGTATGGCTGATGAAGCCAGGATGCTCGGGGTTCGCGCATGGCGCGCGCCCAAGAAGGCTATCGAGGATGCGGCGCGCGCGCCAGGCCAGCAGGCTTAGGTTCGGATCGGCCAGGCCGCGCTGCCCGAGGCTCGCGTTTTGTACGAAGATGCGTCTGTCACGCGGTCCGTCCCAGCTCACCGAAAAATCCTCGCGAATAGCTAATTCATTGTCGATATGCTCCAGCCGGTGCGCGATAGGTTCCAAGAAGTCTGGGATCGCGTTCTCGTAACCGGTGGCCAGCACGACGATATCAGCCCTGACTTCTTCGACCTCGACCATGCCGTGCTGCAGGGTTAGCCTGTGACCCGCGCCGGCGTTGATGCAGTGCGAGACGGTGCAGCCCGGCCGCAGTGTGATGTCGGATCGGTTTGGCTCGAAAAATGCGTGGCGGTAGAGCGCCTGATAGATCGCCCGCAACGTGCTTTCTGAAATGCCGTCCGAGGCAAGCACGAAACGCCGCAGGAGCAGCTTACGCTGCGACTCGCTCATGGCCGCGAAACGGTCCGAAAAGCAGGGCATGAACAACTCGTTTGTAAACGGGCTGTTGTCCAGAGGCAGATAGTTTTCGCGCTGCGAGACCCAAGTGATCGAGGCAGGCCGCCGATCTTTCGGCAGGCCGATAAGATGCAACATCACCTCGGCTCCCGATTGTCCTCCGCCGACCACGCAGACATGCTTTCTCCGCACCTCAGGGTGGATGTGCAGTAAAACAGATGAGTGGAACAGGTTGCGTCCAGTCCAGCCCTGGAACTGAGGCGGAATTTGCGCCTGCTTGCCAATGCCGACCACGACGTCTCTGGCGCCGAGAACCGCCTTATCCGTCCGCACCCGAAACTCGCCGTCAAAGCGGATCTCGCGCACTGTCTCGCCGCCACGCACAAGTGGGTTCCTGTGGAAAACCCAGTTCAGGTATTGTTCGAACTCCACTCTAAGCACGGCTTCGAACCGTGCGTTCAGGAAGTGATACAGACGCCCGTTCTCGTGCAGGAAGTTGACGAAAGTGTAGGCTGATCGCGGATTCACTAGAGTGACCAGGTCCTTGAAGTGGCTGACCTGGAGCTCCGAGGAATCGAATGCACTGCCTGGATGCCAGCGGAAGTCGACCTGCCGATCCAGGAACACCGCACCTTTCCCAACTTGCTCGTGTAGCTGACACGCAAGGCTCAAATTGGACGGGCCAGCACCGACCCCAACGCAAGATAACTCCACTGCTTCCTCCTATAGAGTTTTCCCACTAGGCGGCTTGTTCGCGGCGAATATCGGCCGCAGCCGCTGGCCCCCCCTCGCGGACGTTCGGAGCACCGGTCCCGACCGGGTTTGCGAGAATTTGTCCAGCGCGTTCGGTCGTCGAATGTAGACCGGAGCATTCCAGCGCGGTGAAATCGAGGGGTCATGCCTGCGACGTGGGGCAACGACGTTTGTCCTTTCCGCCCGTCTGGATGCCCCCCTCGCCGTCACGCGAGGAGCTTTCCAGGCCCACTAAGGTGTTCGAAGCCGGCGCAATCGCCCGCCTGGACCATGACGCGCCGGCCTTTCGGCGGCTTGATGGCAGGCGAGAGCGCGGTTTTCACTGCGGCGACGGCATTTTCGGTGCGCATGATCATGGACGACGTCTCGCTGATGCGTTCGCAGAGTCCCATGCATGGGCCGTGCCAGAGAAGGAAATTTTATTAAACAACGGGTTCTCGGATTCACGATCCTGTCGGAAATCCGACATTGAGGGGGGACGCCTCACGGCGGCGCCCGATTCGCACGTCGATGTCGCACCTTCTGCACCAGAATACTTCTCTTATGGAGACCAGCACGAAATCTTCATGAACGGACCGTGCAGAACCTGGTGTCTCTGCCGGACAGATCGCGATATGCCTCCCATCGAGGTTGGCAGTTGCCAGATCCTTCGCCCTATCGTGCCGTTGCACTGGCTCGATCCCGACATCCTCGGAGGCCGAGATCATGAAGAGTGACGCAATCTCATGTCCGCCGCGAGGCCTCTCTCATGGGGAAGCAATTCTCTTTGTTGGTGTCGGATCGGTGCTCTTGATGAGATGGTTGCCGATGGGCGCATGCTCAGTCCTAAGCGCATCAATGATTGCGCGATACGGGACCTTCACCAACTGGATTGTCGAATCTCTGTAAAAATAACCGAAAGACAATTGCGTTATGACCACTCTGCCGGTCCCAAAAGCACGACGCCATTCGGTCCCTGCGACTCAATCCAGGCGGAGGGATGAGGCCGCAAAGCAGTCTTTTGCGCGCCGCGCCGGTGGCCCAGGATGGAGCCATCGTAAACGCAGTTATTCGATGATCGCCGCCGCGGAGTCCTCAGGCTGTGCCGCGCCCGACACCGCGACGTAGTGGTCGTCGATCGCCCCGTCGCCGATGTCGGTCCGAAGCTCGGCCAGTTTCGCGGTGAGCTTCACTGCCTATTCCGCAGTGCCCACCGAGCTCGCACAGGAGGTTCTGATCACGTTGTCGGGTCTTCGACAAAGTCGGAGATGAGACACACCGCAATTAGAGCCATGTCATTGTTGTGAAATGACTTTCTCGTTTGGCACGACACGTGCAAGGCTATCCGCAAACGCGCTGCGGCAAGGACTGAGGAGAAATCATGCCATGATCAAGCTCGCCGAACATGCGGTCGCAGCCGCGAACTGGGCCTTTCCGAGCCGACAGGACGTTGCGGCTGTTTCCAGTCGACATCATTCTTCACGTTACCGGACATGACCGTATTCGATTTCCGCCCAACGCTGACTGCCCCGGACGATGATCTCTATCTTTGGCTCGAATGTAGAAGGAGAACGGACACTAGCCTGGGCCGCCAGCCGCGGTCAGTACCTCTACAATTTTCTGGCAGGATGCCGGAAATCCGCGCGCACTGTGGCACCGGCACCACCCTTGCCGCCTATCCGCCGATCCTGCTCGCCACCACGAAGCGGAACGACCGCGTCCACCCGGGCCACGCGCGTAAGACGGCCGCCAAGCTGCAGGCCTTTGGTTATCCCGCTTACTTCTAAGTGAGTACAGGTCGATGATTGCGAGGACGGCGCAAATAAGATGATTGCGAGCACGACGCAAATAATGTGTGCGCGGTCCCACGCAAACTGCGCATGAGCGCTCCGCCAATCTCACGCAATTCGAGCAAGACTTTTCGTAGTTCAGTGCATCATTTCTGAAGAGCAAAGGAGAGAATATCATGGCGAGAAAGCGAATGGGCGCGGCGCGGGGAGTAACAGCGGCCGTCATGCTGGTGGTGGGACAGCAGGCCATCGCGGCGGAGCTTGCGCAAGCCGCGAGCGTCCCGCAGGCAGGGGCCTCGGTCACGGAAGCGCCAAGCCCTTGGCAGATCCGCCTGCGTGCGTTAGGGGTCGTCACTGAGGATTCGGGCTACGTCAAAGCAGTGCCCGGCTCCGATCTTTCCTATTCGAACACGGTGACGCCGGAACTCGATATCTCCTATTTCTTCACGGACAACATCGCCGCCGAGCTCATACTCGGCACCACCTATGCAAACATCGGGGGCCAAGGAGCGATCGGCGGGCTGGGCAAGATCGGCAAGGTTTGGCTGCTGCCGCCTACGCTCACATTGCAGTATCATGTTACCAACTTCGGCGCTTTCAAGCCCTATGTTGGTGCCGGCGTGAACTACACGATATTCTATAACCAGGATGTCGGCAGCGCCGACGCTCTCAAGGTTAGGAACACGTTCGGCGCCGCGCTGCAGGTCGGGTTCGACTACATGGTGGATCAGCACTGGGGCGTCAACTTCGACGTGAAGAAGCTTTTCCTCAAGCCAGACTTCGACGTCACGGTCGACGGCGCGAAGCTGACGGGCAAGGCTGCGCTCGATCCGTGGTTGATAGGCGCAGGTGTCACCTACCGCTTCTGATACGCAACGCGAAGGCGGCCCTGCTGACAGCCGATCTGAAATGAAGGGCGCCTCGGGCGCCCTTTCCACGCCGGCGGTGCACGGGCGAGTCGACCTGGATCATTAGAGGGGTGGGGCCTTGTAACCCTTGGGCGGGGAGGTGTCCGAATCGGAGGAACGTTCTGATCAACTTCATGCGATGACCATCCAACGCATAGCAGCCGATTGTCGGGGATACTTGAAGAAGCCGACGCCAGATAGGCAAAGGTGAGTAGATCAAGTGCTGTGGCCGCCCCGGCCATGGCATCCCGGAAATCTGTTTCATCGACACCCTCCGACAGCTTTTCCACAAATGTCTCGAAGAGACGGCATCTTCTTCGTCATTGTCCTGACTCGATCCCTCCATCCGTCTACTGCGCGCCACCCAGATCTGGAGACCCCGCCAACCCGGCCGCCCAACTGCGGCCGGGTTTTGCAGGCAGTGGCCGGGCTGACCGTCGTTACAGAATGCGACGGAGCTTGCATGATCTTCGCACCGGTCGTCGCCAACCGCAGCTGCGCTGGACTGTTTGAACGGCCATCACCGAGAAGCTACAGCATCTTCCCAACGCAATAGTGCAATCAGAGAGCTTCTTGGGGCGAAATGAAATCCTCGCCACCCCCGCATCATGCAATGGTGAGAAGTCATCCTGCGCCACCATGATCGGGGCCGTATCAAAGCCGTCATCAATCCAATGGTTGCCGCGTGAACGTCGGTCGACACGGAAGAGCACAACGGATAGGCGCATCTCGCCGCTTTGAGCGCTATGATCCGGACGTATTGTTGCGCCGCTTTCTGATTGTTGGTGGGCAGATCCACTCCAAACATTTAGCATGGCTAGAGGTGCCGCTGTTCTCCCAAATTAGATACCATCTATCATCTTAAGCCGGGCCCAACCCAAGCCGGCACTATCGCTCGACACTGCTGCGGCGACATTCGATTGAAGGCTCTGAAGCACTTTGCGAAGTGCGAAGCAGACGTAAACCCGCAGGCCATGGCAATGTCGATGATGGGCATCCGTGTGCCTTCGATCAGGCGCTTCGCATGGTCTGTGCGAATCCGGAGATAGTGACGCACTGGCGGAAGTCCGATATGGGAAGCGAACAAGCGTTCCAGCTGGCGCCGCGATACTCCGGCCCGTTGCGCGACCTCCTCCATTCTCAGCGGGAACTCCACATTTTCCTCCATGATCCGCATTGCCATCAGGAGCTTGTCGCTCACACCCGCAAAGGCTAGACCCGACGGCCCGGTCTGGCGATTTGATCCTGAGCGCTGACCTTGGACAGTCGCGTGGCGGCAGACCTCCTGTGCAATATACCCGCCGGCATGGCTGCCGATCAGATCGACCGCCAGGTCAAAAGCTGCCAGTTCTCCTGCGCAGGTTGAATACTGGCCGTCCTTGACAAACAGGGAATCGCTTATGCGGGGTTGGTTGAACACTTCGGCGAAAGCAGCGAGCCGCGACCAGTGTATCGTGCAGCGTGTACCTGCCAGAAGGCCCGTCCGAGCGAGCAGCCATGTCGCTGTCCCAACCGCAGATATCGGCACCGCGCGACGCGCCATCGTTCGCAGAAATCCGTTGAGCTCAGGCGTCAGTTGCTGTTCTACCGGCTCGCCCGTCACGATAGCGAGCTGGTTCGGTCTGCGATCGTCCGAGCCGAAAACCAGCTCGTCTATCGCGACATCAACGGCAACCGAAAGGCCGTTGGCGCCCTCGATTGGCCGAGAGTCAAGCCCCGCGATTCGCCACCGGAACAGCGGCAGCTTCGATACCGTGTTGGCGATGCGAAAGGGTTCGATATAGGCGTGAAGCGCCAGGTGCGAGAACCCGGGTAACACCAGTACCACAAGGTCAAACGGTCGATCAGCCGCCGCCGAAATTTTCGGCGTGGCCAACGACGTAATTGCGCTGATGTTGGCGGGTGCGTTCACTAGGATCCGTACATTGCTACTGCCTGACCGAACAGGCCGGGTTCCGGTTTGATGCCGAGGCCTGGCAGTTGCGGTACGGCGATGTGACCATTTTCAATGACGATCGGATTCTTCGCGTCAAAATGCCCTTCGATATATTCCTGCGCGATCCAGGCGCCCTCAAAACGCCGCGGCTCCACAGTGGAAGCTAAGTGCACGCAAGCCGCCGCCATTATGTCGCCACCCCATGCGTCATCACAGCTGTGCGGCAACGAGCGGATGGCGCAAAGGTCACGCATGGTCGCCATTTTGGTGAGGTCACCAAGACGGGTGACCTTGAATCCGAAGCCATCTGCGATGTCGAGGGAGATCGCCCGGAGCACTGTATTCTGATCTTCGGTGTTCTCATCCAGATAGATCGGATGCGTGACCCTGCCCTTCAGAGTAGAGGCCTCATCCATAGTGTTGCAGGGCTGCTCGAAAACAAAGGCGATTGTCTGGCATAGCCGATCGAGATGAATGGCGGCAGCGACCGTGAGGCCTCTGTTACCGTCGACCGCGATGCGCGACCTGTATCCGACCGCCACCCAAACCTTATGGACGTTCGCCGCATCCTCTTCGAGATCCTTTCCCGAGATCTTCACCTGAAGCCGCAGATACCCCCCCTTCACCTTCTCGGCGGCAATCCGAGCCGTCTCCTCTGGCGGGCCGACGATAAGCGAATAGTAGGCCGGAACACGGTCGGTCAGGGCGCCGCCCAACAGCGTTGAAACCGGGACGCGCAGCTTCTGGCCGAGGAGATCCAGAAAGGCCATATCCAAGGCCGCCTTGGCGTAGCCATGCCCGTTCAAGAGCTCGTCCATCCGTTTCGCAAGAAGTCTGATTGAGGCAACCTCAGCCCCGATAAGACCTGGCGCGATTTCGGCGATGGCTGCGCGTGCGCCGAGTGCATGATGCGGCTGATAAACGGGCCCGATCGGGCAGGTCTCGCCCCAGCCAGTCAGTCCGTCATCGGTCACAATCTCGACAATGGTGCTGTCAAGCGCGTCGACGTCGTCGCTTGCCATTCGATAGGTGCCACCTTTAACAGGCAGCTGGACCTTATAGTCGTTGATCTGGTCAATGCGCATGAGGATGCTCAGTATTCCTCGTTGAGCGCGTCGACAGCGGGGATTTCCCGCGAGCGACGATCGATATACGCGCGCAATTCCTCGTCCTTCGCGACGTCGAGCTTAGGTTCTTCATATTCGGCCAGAAGGCGGCGCGCATGCTCGAGGGCACGTTGCTTGATGTCCTTGGAGCCATCAGCGTACCACTGCTCGACCGAGTTATTGTCGAAGAGTTTCGGAATAAAGAAGGCCTTCTCGAAGTTGTCCTGTGTATGGGGATGTCCAAAGTAATGGCCGCCCGGCCCGACATCGCGGACCGCAGCCAGGGCTTCATCGAAATCGTCCCACTGGATGCCTTGCGTCATGCGATAGCCCATGGCGCAGACTTCGGCGTCGACGACGAATTTTGCGATCGAGCAGTGCATGCCGGCTTCATTCCAGCCAGCAGAATGCCAAATATAGTTTGCGCCTGATAGCAGCACTGCCATCATCGTCATCGCACTTTCATAGCCAGCTTGCGCATCGAAGATCTTGGCGCCGCCAAGCAAGTTCGAAGTGCGCCAGGGCACGTTATAGCGACGAGCCATCTGGCCGATCATGAAATTCATGAGCGATATCTCTGGCGTTCCCGCCATCGGCGCTCCCGATTGCATCGACACGGTCGACAGGTAATGCCCATAAATCGCAGGGCAGCCCTTGCGCACCACCTGCGTGTAGGCGAGTGCCGAAAGCGCCTCCGCATTGAGCTGCGCCACTGCCGCCGCGGTGGAGGCTGGCGTGTTCGCACCGCCGAGAACGAAGGGCGAGCACAAGACGGGCTGGTTGCGCCGGCAGAAAGCACGCATGCCGCCCAGCATGACCTGGTCCCATACCAGCGGCGAATTGCCATTGCAGTTTCCGGTGGTGACTGCATGCGTCTCGAGGAAGCCTTCACCGAAAAGGATCTCGCACATGTCGAGCACATCCTCGGCATTCTTGGGCGAGGTGGTCATGCCCATGAAAATCTTGTTGGAATGCTTTATTGACGAATAGGTGATGTGCAGGTGCCGATGCGCGACGACAATGTCCATCGGCTCCACGATGTGGTGAGCCGACGAATGTAGCGCCGGCATCATGTGCGCGAGTTTATGAAACGTCCCCAGGTCCGCAATTGTCGGGCCACGCCTCACATCATCGAGATCGCGCATGTACGGTGCGCCTGTCATCGGCACGAAGATGGATTTATCGCCTCCGAGCTCGACATTCTTCGCAGGGTCGCGCGCGAAATATTCGACGTTGGGGGGAATGGTCTTGATGAGCTCCATGACCAGGCCGCGGTCGAGATGAACGCGGTCATCCGCGCGCACGTCCGCTCCGGCTCTCTTCCAGTCCTCAATCGCGATCGGATCGCGAAACACCACGCCTACTTCTTCCAGGATGGCGAGAGAAGCCTCGTGAATGCGTTCAACCTGTTCGGCATCCATCGGCTCTACCACCGGCAGGCCCCGCTTCAGCGTGGGCAACATGTCGACCTTTGGCGCCGTGCGGATCGCCCGCCGCGCTTCCCGCCCTCCTCTACGGGAAAGTAGTAGTTGAGCAGTCATGCCGGCCTCCAAAGAAAAAGCGGTGCGGGCCCGTGTGGACCGGCCCGAACTATTGCCGGAGAGGGACGATTTGACCTACTGCAAAACTCTCACGCGTCTGTTGACTAAAGCGCTGCGGCAGACGGGCACCTCGATCATGCGGCTCTCGTCGGAGGCAGTTTCCCGGCGGACAGAATCGGTCGCCGACTGCGCTTATTCGGCTTTTGCGGCTCCAGAGGAGAACCGACTCCCGCCGAAGGCAACGTCACAGGAATAGTGGCGGGGCGAGGTCTCCGCAATAAAGTCAATCGGGAGGCTATATTTTTGCGTCGACGAGCTTCGGCGGTTCCGTGCTAGCAAGTTTTTGCTTGGAATGTGGTGGCAGACCCTGTCAATGTTCTGAACCAATGCCCGAAATTTCAGCGGCTTGGCTCGATGGTAACAATCGGCACTTGGTGAAAATGGCAGACCGTGGGGAATGAGATATTGAAGTGATGCAGCACTTCCCAACTTGACCTGAGGCCTCACCATAACGTCAAGATAGATGGCCTGACGTTCGAAGTTGGCGCATCTGCCACGAACCCTCGGAAAAGCCGCTCATCCTGCATGTAGTCCAACTTTCGGTCCTCCGCTGCCCGAAGGCCTGGTCTGCAAGCCACACCTTTGATTTGAGGCCGCGCTAATTCGCGGACAACGCGCACTAGGAGTCCTGAAAATGGCAGCGTCGCTTACATTCTTCCCGGTCGACAACGGGGACATGGCCCTCATCAAGCTCGATAACGGCCAGCATATACTCGTCGATATAAACATCCGCTCAGCTGCGGACGATCCGGACGACGACACCTACGATGTCGCTGCCGACCTCAAGGAGCGGTTGCCGCGTGACGACCAAGATAGGCTCTTTGTGGACGCGTTCCTGCTGTCCCACCCGGACGGTGATCACATCACAGGTCTGAGCAAGCACTTCTATCTCGGTCCCCCGGAGGACTTCCCTGAGGATAACGACGACGACCTGATCCTCATCAGGGAGATGTGGTCGTCCCCGATCGTGTTCCGGCGCGCCAGCTCCAAGCACAAACTCGGCGACGAAGCGAAGGCTTGGAAGAAGGAGGCGCGTCGTCGGGTCGCAATCTATCGCGAGATCGGCTCCGGCGTCAGCGACGGCGATCGCATCCTCCTGATGGGCAAGGACAAGGACGGCAAGACCGACGATATCATGGACATCGTCGTCGAGCAGTACGAGCTCATCACCCGCGTTAACCAGGGCGAAGAAGGCCAGTTCGAGGGACGACTGCTGGCACCGATGGTGGTTGAGGACGACGACGAGGACCTGATTGACCTGCTCGAGAAGAACAACTCGTCGGTCATCATCCGCTTTTCCATCACCGGCGACGGCTACAAGGACATGTGCCGGTTCCTGACTGGTGGGGATGCCGGCGTCGCAATCTGGGAGCGGCTCTGGAACGTCCTTGAGGAAGAAGGCAATACCGACTGGCTCAGTTACGATGTCATGGAGACGCCGCACCATTGTTCGTGGCGAACCCTAAGCTATGACCGCTGGTCCGAACTCGGCGAGAAGGTCAAGGTGTGCGGGGAAGCCCGCAACGCCCTCTCGCAGATCCGCGATGGTGCCGTGATCGTCGCGAGTTGCAAGCCGATCAAGAAAGACGATTCAAATCCCCCGCACGAGCGGGCGAAACGGGAATATGTCTCCATGGTCGAGGGCGAAAGCGATCGGTTTATCTGCACCACCGAATATTCGGCGAACGAAGACCGCGCGCTGGAATTCAAGATCTGCCACGCCGGGACGGCAAAGAAACTCGCCATGACGGCCAAGAAGACGGCGTCAGTGGTCGGCGTCAGCGGCATCGCGACGGCCGCGAGGGCCCACGGCCGCAAATGACCGCGCAGCAATTGGAGCGACACGCACATCAGTTTGTGCGTGTCGCCGCCGATCATCGGCAATGCGTGAAGGCGGGCATCATCGGCGTTGCCGACGATCATGCCCGCGTTTATGTCGTGCTCAGTGTTGAGATGCCACTGCCCTATGCGTCCAAGGGATCAAGCCCGAACGGCGTGAAGCTGCAGGAACGTGTCGAAATCCGCATCGCTGCGGACTACCCTTGGAAAAGCCCGTCGTTCTTTCTCCGGGAAGATTTTCCCCGTGACCTGCCGCATCTGTCGGCTGGCGGCGGAAAGTCGCTCCCGCGGCCTTGTCTCGTCGACGGTTCGCTCGACGAGTATTTCAGCAGCTTTGGGCTAGTCGAGGTCGGAATCCTTCAACTGCTTTCGCAGATGGCGGTCTGGCTGGCCAAGGCCGCCGTCAACGGGCTGATGGATCCCGAGCACGGTTGGGAACCCGTCATGCGGCACAACCTGGACGACGTGGTGGTGGTTGACCCTGCGGCCGTCCGCAGCCGGGTCGGGCGCGACGCCGGCGCGGTCTGGCTGAGATCCGATTTTTTCCGGTATCGATCAGGACAGGGTCGCCTCAGCGGGGACGAGGTCTACCTAACCATCAATGAGGAACTGGCGGCCTCCGTTGGCAAACTTGGCACCTTCCCCTTCGACATCAACGTGTCGGCCGCCGGTCATCCCTATGGCAAGACGATAACTGCGGTGTTCTGGGCCGCCGATAACGTCATTGCTAAGACGATCTTTCCAGAAACCATCGAGACGCTGGAGGACCTCGCCGCAAGAGCTAAGGAATTCGGTTTCGGTCCCGCTTTTGACGCTTTCTTGCGCCGGCTGGAAGAGCGCTGGGAATCCGCCACATGGACGAGCCAAGGATCCCTGCCGATCGGGGTTATCTTTTGTGCGCGGCGGCCGTTCAAACTGATTGGCCGCGATTCGACCATCGAGCTGCTGCCCTACGTCTTCGACGTGTCACCACGGAAAAAGAGGGAAAACCTCTATCAGGGGCCAAGCGGGCGCCGTGCTGTCGCCGCGCGCCAGGTCGACAAGGTGTCCTCCACCTTGTTGCGGACCGTTTCGGCGTCGGCGGACCTCGGCAAGATCGCATTGATCGGGTGCGGCAGTGTGGGCTCGAAGGTGGGTCTGCATCTCGCGCGCGCCGGCGCAACGATTACCGCACTTGCCGACAAGGGCATCTTGCAGCCGCACAACATGGCGCGGCACGCGTTGGCAAGAGACGTCCTGCCACTGGCCAAGGCAATCGAACTGGCGTCGGAGTTGTCGAAGCTCGGCCAGAAGCCTCAAGTTTATTTGGATGATGCCGCCCGCGGGTTGGCGCAGGCGGCAAATCGCACGAAAATCGCGCCAGCAGGCACGAGCTCAGTCGTAAATACAACGGCGTCGCTCCTTGTGAGGGACGCCCTGTCAATTGTCCCGCCCGCGGATTTTCCCGCCCGTGTGACCGAGATCGCGCTGTTTGGGAGAGGAAAAGGCGCTTTCGTGCTGCACGAGGGACTGGGCAGAAATCCCACGCTGGCCGACTTGGAAGTCGAACTCAGCGCCAAGGCCACCGAGGTCGAAAGCGCGTTGCTGTTCGATGAAAAGTTTGGCCTTACCGAGATCCAGATAGGTGATGGCTGCGGTTCGCTTACCATGCCTATGACCGACGCGCGCCTTTCGGCCATGTCGGCGGCGGCCACTGAGGTGCTCGCAGATTTTATCAGTCAGGGCGCCGCCGGCGGCATCGTCGCCGTCGGCACCCAAGACGCCAATTCGCCAACGACGACTTGGAGGTCGTTCGCCGTACCGACGATGATCACGGTTCCCGTCGATGGCGCCGACTGGACCCTCAAAATTTCGGCCGACGTTGATAGGCGGATCAGGGAAGAAATCGCCGTCTATCCACACGTCGAGACGGGAGGTTTAATGGTCGGCGCGTGCAGCGCCCGCACCAAGACGATCACAGTCGTCGACCTT
The DNA here is from genome assembly GCF_040321145.1 of Mesorhizobium sp. M0514. NCBI lineage: Bacteria > Pseudomonadati > Pseudomonadota > Alphaproteobacteria > Hyphomicrobiales > Phyllobacteriaceae > Mesorhizobium > Mesorhizobium sp. M0514. Next base: position 12,367 of record NZ_JAMYQZ010000041.1, on the reverse strand, counting down.
CTGCCGGCACCGCCAGACAGCCAGCGCTCCAGTTCGCTGTTCGTTCTTGGCAAGCAGGGCCTCAAGGGGGCGGTGATGGAACGGCATCTCAAGAGCGGCAAGCGCCTGCTCGACGTGGGCACGTGGCATAGCCACCGAGCCGAGCAGGGCCCGTCGCCGACGGACTGGTGCACGGCAAAAGACCTCGCTGGCGAGCGATCCCCGCCCGCCGTCCTACTTATCGCAACACCCAGCAGGTATTGCAGCATCGTTCATGACCCCTATAGGTGAACCATGGATTTTTTAGATACTTATTCAATAAAGGCTCGGCTCTTTCCGGCCTTGATCGCCGTTCTCCCTGCATTTGTTCTTTTCCTCCTTGCAGGGTCATGGAAGGATCCGGGGCTGCCAGAAGCCATGACAGCCTTGGGCATAGGTGTCTTGTTCTACGCCATGGCGGATCTCGCGCGCAGAGCAGGCCGGGATGTGCAGCGAAAGCTATTCAAGGAATTAGGTGGTTTCCCCGCAAACACCGAACTTAGCCATCTCGATACGACTTTGGATTCCGGCACGAGGGACCGGTTCCGCAACTTTCTCGCAAGACAGATAGGCAAGACTGCGCCGACGCGCGAGTCAGAAGTCGCTGACCCGGCCGGCGCCGCCCAGTTTTACGTGGAGTGCTACAACTACCTGCGTAACAACACCTACGACACCGAACGCTTCCGTGTCCTTTTCAACGAAAACATCAGCTACGGCTTCAGAAGGAACCTCTACGGCTTGAAGCCATACGGCATTACCATCAACCTGCTTGCAGTTCTGGCCGCATATGGGCTGTATCGTTACCAGCCAGCCTTTGCGACGCTTAGTCAGGGACAGATTTTCATCCAGGGGGGCTTCGCGCTCTTCCACGCGCTTTACTTCATTTTTGCGGTGACCAGAGGTACCGTTCTGGACGCGTCGAAAACCTATGCCCGTCAGCTGACGATGTGTTGTGACGTGCTTATACGAGAGACAACAGCATAGCCGGGTTTAATGGGCGATCTTGCAGTTGGCTCTCTGTGGGAGCTAGACGTCGGTCAAAGGCTGCCAGTCTGCCGGCGCCTTTATCGCGCTTCATCACTTCGATCGCGGCGGCGACTGGCCTGGCCTCGCCGTCGTGGTTCTGGCAATCCTTATTGATCGCATCGACAGGCGATTTAGCGAGAAAGTTGATCCGAGAGCCTGACAAAGGGCGGGACTTCGCTGTTTATGGAATCGGTAGCTGCAGCTTTTTGGTACGGCCGCCGTCGATGACGTAGACCTGACCGGTCACTAAGGCATTCTCTGCCGAGGCAAGCCAGACTGCAAGATTTCCGGCATCAGTCGGTTCGCCAAGACGCCCCACCGGATGCATTGCGAGCAGTTCTCTGCGGACGCGGGAGCTATCGGCCATGCTGTCGATGTAGAGAGCTCGCTGAGATCAGAATTGATCCAGCCCGGTGCAATGGCATTGCACCGGATCCCTCGAGCCCATGATCGACCGCAACCGCTGCTGTGAATCCGTGAATCCCCCCTCGAGGCCGAATATGCAGGATGTCCCCGGTTTGGACGCCAAGCCTTCGATTGAGCCGATATTGATGATATTTCCTCCACCCCGCTCCCGAAGATGTGGCATTCCTCGAGAATGTCTCCTAGCTTGTTGACGAGCATATCCAGCCGCCCTGTGGGGCTTGGACGGAGTACTCAATCAAATCCGCGCATAGGCCTTGTTCCTGAGGTCGCCGGCCTTGCTCCAGACATTCTGTCCGGTTCGATTGAGTTGGGCCTCGAGCTTGTCCAAGCCAGCTTGGTCGACGTCGCCGGCAACCACACGACCCCCCGCAACGAACTGTCTGGAGATCGCTTGCCCGATACCTCCCGCCGCGCCTGTTGTCACAGCAGTCTTCTTTTCAATGCCAGTCTGCGTATTCCAATGAAACCGGACAGTGATTCCGAAACGAAACCGGACGCTTATTCCGATTAGGATACCGGACGCGATTCCGAGGCGAAGCCGGACGGCTTAGAGCGCCTCAGGGTCATTTTTGATATTTGTCGACGAAGTCGTTTCCGGTCAAGCGGCAGTTGCGTCTGCGACTGGCAGGACCCTGTGTTTGCGCATGCTTTCGCCGGAGAGTTCGATGCGATAGGCGTTGTGAACAAGGCGATCGTGAACGGCATCGGCGATGGTCGGATTTCCAATCATGTCATACCAGTGATCCACGGGAATTTGACTTGTGAGGATGGTGGAACGCTTCTCGTAGCGATCCTCGACAATTTTCCAGGAGATCGCGGCGTTGTTCGTCGTTGAGCTTCTTAGGCCCCCAATCATCAAGAATAAGCAAATCCGTTTTGGCCAGGCTCTTGAGCAGCTTCGCGTAACGGCCGTCTCCGCGGGCAAGGGCGAGCGTTGCGAAGAGGCGCGGTACACGGTGGTATGCGACCGAAAGATCCTCACGGCATGCCTTGTGGCCGAGCGCGCAGGCCAGCCAGCTCTTTCCGACGCCGGTCGGACTGGGCTCATAATGCCCGTTATCAGGATGGCGAGGCAAAGAAGATTGTCCGTTACGCCTTTCATCCACGTTCGGGCGGGGAGATTTTCGTCACAGGCCGTCAGCGTTATTGCGGTGAGCCGGCCTATGTCGGGCGACAACCGGATGGCAGCCTGGCGCTGATTCCGATCTGGATGACGGAAGAGATCGCCCTGACGATGGCGGTTCGCGAGGCGCCCCGTTTTCCCCTTTCATGCCTGCGCGACGTGCGCCGCGAGGTCGATGCATGTCTACGTTTTCTGCAGAGCGACTCACGCCAGCCAGGAGACGACCATGCAGCGCAGGCAATGCCGAACCGACCAGCCAGACCTGTTTTCCAAGAAGGCTCCGCCATCGAGTCTTCCAGGCGAAGTCCGGGAACGCACCCTCCCGCTGATCGAGACCTTGCTGAGGGAAGCGGTGGTGAGCCAGACGGGACGGGAGGCAGATCATGAAGATCATCGCTGAACATCTCGCGCGCGGTGCCTATGTCTATGTCCGGCAGTCGACGGCCGATCAACTCGTCAACAATCCCTAGAGCCGGCGACGCCAATATGGCCTTGCCGAGCGAGCGCGGTCCCTTGGCTGGAAAGACGCCATCGTCATCGATGAAGATCTCGGTCGTTCAGGGTCTGGCATCCGCCGTCCGGGCTTTGAGAAGCTTCTGGCGGCGATCTGCGAAGGTCGGGTTGGTGCGGTCCTCGCCATTGAAGCCTCCCGGCTGGCCCGCAATGGCCGGGACTGGCATACGCTCATCGAGTTTTGCGGCCTTGTCGGAACGCTCATCATCGATGAGGACGGCATCTACGAACCGCGTCATCCCAACGACAGGCTGCTGCTCGGCATGAAGGGCACGAGAGCGAACTGGAGCTTTCGATCCTGCGGGCCCGCTCGATCGAAGCCCTGAAGCAGAAGGCACGACGGGGCGAACTTTTCCTGACGGTGGCGATCGGTTACGTCAAGTCGGGCCGGAACCGGGTCGAGAAAGACCCGGACCTGCGGATCCGCGAGGCGATCGATCTTGTATTCCGGCGTTTCGACGAACTGCAGAGCATCCGGCAGGTGCATCTGTGGTTGCGCCGCGAGGGCATTATGCTCCCTGCCGTAAATTACACGCGCGCGGCGGACAGGGCGATCGTCAGGAAGCTGCCCGTCTACTATACGGTGCACCACATTCTCGCCAACCCGATCTACGCCGGCGCCTATGCGTTCGGGCTAACCTGCAGCAAAGTCACCATAGAGGCCGGACGCAAACGGATTTTGCGTGGGATCAGGCGCGATCGCGCCGACTGGGAGGTCTTGCTCATCGACCATCACGAAGGTTACCTGAGCTGGCACGATTTTGAGAGGAATCAGCGCCTGATCACGGACAATGCCACAAGCAAAGGCCTGGTGCCGCGCGGTGCTCTTCGCCGGGGCGAGTTGCTGCTCGGCGGTCTCTTGCGCTGCGGCCATTGCGGCCGCAAGCTGCATGTCTCCTATTTCGGCAGCAACGGCAATACGGGGCGCTATCATTGCCGCGGAGCGCAGGTCAACCACGGAACCGACCCGTGCATCGGCTTCGGATCGTTGCGGGTCGATCAGGGGGTCAGCGCGGAGGTTCTTCAACGCCTTCAACCGCTCGGCATGGAAGCGGCGATCAAGGCCATCGAGACCTCCACCGTGCAGGCTGGAGAGAAGCGGCGCCATGTGGAGCTCGCACTCGAGCAGGCACGTTATGAAGCCGCCCATGCACGCCGCCAGTATGACGCAGTCGACCCGGACAACCGGCTTGTAGCAGGCGAACTGGAGCGACGCTGGAATGCCGCGCTCGTAGCGGTCCGCGAGCGTCAGGACGAGCTTGACGCGCTCGGCCGCCACAAGCCTGAGGCTCTGGGAGAAGAGGAACGGCGGAGCCTGCTGCGCATGGGCGCCGATCTCGAACTGGCATGGCATCATGCCAACGCCACCGCCACCACGCGCAAGCGGATCCTCCGTGCCGTGATCCGCGAGATTGTCGTCGCCATCGAAGACGACCACATCAAAATGCTGGTGCATTGGCAGGGCGGCGACCATACCGCGCTTTCGGTCAGGAAGAACAAGGCAGGCCATCACCGTTGGGGCGCCCCGCCGGACATCGAGGACCTGATCCGTGCCCTGGCACGCCAATTGCCGGATAGAGCGATCGCATCGCTTCTCAACCGGCTCGGCAAAACCACGGGTCGTCTGAACGGATGGACGCAGTCCCGTGTCTGCACTTTCCGCAACCAGCACGACATCGCGTCTACAAAAAGGACGAACGGTCGGAGCGCGGCGAGTATACATTGCAGGAAACGGCTGCGAAGCTCGGCCTGCGGCCAATGACCGTGCTGCGCATGATCCGCGCCGGCGATCTGAAGGCCGAGCAGTATTGCAAGGGTACGCCCTGGATCATCCGTCATGAAGATATCGAGCAACTCGATATCCAGCACCATTGGCAGGAGCGGACACATTCCATTATCACAACGACAGGATCAGCAGATCCAGCTTTTTCAATAACATAGCGAGGTGTGCATTATGTCGTGGGATCGGCTGGTCCGATCATGAGCAAGCTATGGCGCTGTCTGATCCAGTCGCATGTCGTCAGCTTCAATGAAGAGATTGCGATCGAGACCGCGAGTTGCGTGGAAATCGGCGTTCTCGATCTGGGCATCATGACGGAGTCTGGCGGCTCGCGCTCTGGCCTCGAAGCGCTTCTGCCGGCGCGCCGTCGCCTCCCGTTCGAGCAGGAGGGCAAGCCATTCGCCGTGCTCGAGAGCTCGTGCCTCCGGTTGCGCCTCCAGTTCCTGGAAAGCGCATGCCATGCCGGAAAGCCCGAGTTCGCGCAGCATGTCGATGGTGGGGTTGATAAGCATCGTTGATTGTCTCCTTAATGAAAGTAGCCGGGGCCACGAAGATTGGCGTGCTCGCCGACGGCGGCAGGTTCGGCGGTGTGCCTGGACGCCTTGTGGGTTTTGATGAGAGCGGTGATGCTTTTGCAGTTCAGGCCACCGATCTCGAGCGCGCGGGCTGACACGGCTTCCGCCTGCGCCGTGTCGATCGCCTGGTAGAGCTTGAGAATGCCGAGGCATGTTCTAAAGCCCTGTTCCGGATGCTGGCAAGGATGGCGATCACGAGCCCCTCGGTCTGTGGACCGATCGAGCGGGCCCAGCGCCGGAAGCGCTCGGGCGACCATTCCGCGTAGCGGCGGTGCGAACTGGGCATGTGGTCCGGATCGGTTCCGAAACGGGCCCCACCATAGCGACGCTGATGGACAGCGACGCGTTTGCCCTTGAAGACCTCGATCGTTCGGCTCGTTGCCCGGACATCCACCTGCTCTCGGGTGAGGCCGTGTGGCACGGAGTAACATAGCGCTCGAACTCGACATGATAGTCTGTCGATACACGCGCCAGCCGCCACTCGGCGAACTCGTATTCCTCGGCCGGCAGCACGGCGAGCGCTGGACGTTCCATCGTCTCGAACAGGTCGCGACGGCACTGGTCCAGTCGGCGCATGACGTGGGTGTTGATCCGCTCCACAGCCTCCCGGATAGCGGCATTGGCTTCGTCCAGGGAAAAGAAAGTCTGGTTGCGCAGCCGACCGAGAATGCAGCTCTGCGCGAAACGGACGCCACATTCGACCTTGGCTTTATCCTTCGGTCGCTTCGGTCGCGCCGGCAGAACGCCGACGCCGTAGTGCGAAGCCATCATGCCGAAGCTGCGGTTGATCTCGGGGTCGTAGAAGCTCGACCGATTCACGCCAGACTTCAGATTGTCGGGAACACTTAGCCGCGGGACGCCGCCAAAGAAGCGGAACATGCGCACATGCGAGCCAATCCAGTCCGGCAAGGTCTGGCTCCAGGTCGCCTCGGCAAAGCTGTAGCTCGACGCGCCGAGCACCCCGAGAAAGATCTCGGCCTCGCGGATCTCGCCGTTCTTGCGGTCCACGAACGGCAGCTTCTTGCCGGAATAGTCAACGAACACCTTGTCTCCGGCGACATGCACCTGGCGCATCGTTGGCGTCAGCCGCCGCTCGAAGCCTCTAAAGAGATCACAGAACCTGCTGCAGGCGTAACCATCGGGATGAACGGCCCGATACTCCTCCCACAGGATCGACAGCGTCACGCCCGGCTTCTTCAGTTCGACGGCCAGCGCCCCCCAGTCGGGCTCGGCGCGCCGGCGTATCCCTTGTTTGACCCCCTGACGGGAGAAGAGCCGATGTTCGAGAACATCGTCTGTCAGCTCCGCCGGTAACGGCCAGGAAAGGCCGGCGGCAGTCGCTCGCTCTATGTTGTCCTGCACCGTGCTGCGGGCAATCCCAAGGCAATGTCGCGAACGCTTATGCCTTCCGCGCTTAGCCGAAGCAGTTGTCCTCAATTGTCTCATGGTCAGCCTTCTTCTCTTCGGCATGCGTCTCTCCTCTACCGTCGAGGAAATGCATGCCCAGGTTGCTGACCCAAAGGCACTATCCAAGCTTCAAAACTGTCCGGTATTTAATCGGAATCGCGTCCGGTTAATTCTCGGAATCGCGTCCGGTTTTTGATCGGAACGGTGTCCGGTTAATCGTCGGAATTTGCAGCCAGTCACAGCTCAAGCCATCTTTGAGAGGGAAAGTTCAGCTCATAATCTCTGAACGGCGGCCGAAGACCAGTGGGGCAGCCCTGCAACAGTCTCACCCCCTATTGAGTTGTTGAGCCCAGACATCGCCGAGACATGCTACGGTGTAGCTGCGTCGGACATGGATTGGGCAGCGTCGCAGATCGCGAAGCATGGTTCGTACAGTTTTCCTATATTGCGCCGCAAATAGGTTGGGGATCGCGGCCATAGTCGGTCGAACGCGGGCTATCGCGCCGCCTTGCAAATGCTTTTCCCGACATCTTGAGCATCGCTTGCTATATTTGTCGCGCGGCGCGATTGCCGAAGTGTTTGGAGCTTGAGATGGTTCGCCGCTACTACGACCTGCCGTCCCTGACTGCTTTGGCTGTTTTTGAGGCTTCTGCCCGGCACCTGTCATTCAAATTGGCTGCTGCGGAACTGAACGTCACTCCTGGCGCCGTCAGCCGACAGATCAAAGCGATCGAGGACGAACTGGGGGTTCCGCTGTTTACCCGATTGGGAACCGGTGTGGCGCTGACAAGCGCCGGCGAAGACCTTTATGGCGTGTTGGCCAGTGGTTTTTCGCGGGCCGCAGACATCGTCCGAAATGTGAAACGCGGCGACCGTTCCAAGAACGTCACGCTGGCGTGCACGGACGCCTTCGCGTCGACGTGGCTGATCCCGCGGATGCCGGACTTTTGGACCCGGTACCAGGATATTGCCGTTGATCACCTTATCTCGGACAATCCTCGCGATTACCGCCGCGCCGAGGTCGAATTGCGCATCCGTTACGGGTTCGGATCGTGGTCGAATGAAGACGCTGAGCTCCTTTTCAATGAAACAATCTACCCGGTATGCGGGCCTGGGTTTGCAAGCAAGCACCGCGATGCAACGGCGGAATCGTTGGCAGACCTTCCCCTGCTGCATGTCGATTGGGTGGATCCCGACTGGGCTGGCTGGGACGAGGTCCTACGGCGCGCGGGGGTCTCGCATGGTCCGACCCGCGGTCGGCGCTTCGGCAAGTTCTTCGTGGCGCTTCAGGCAGCTCAGGCCGATCAAGGGGTGGCTGTTGGGTGGCATCGCCTTGTCAAGGTGCAGATTGACGAGGGGAAACTCGTCAGAATGACGGATCTCGAGCTCCCAGCCCCTGGCAGCTACTATCTCACATGGTATCAAAATCGTACGCTTTCCCCTGCCGCCCAGAGCCTCCGTAGCTGGATCCGGGAAGTGGCGGCGCAAGAACGAGAAAGCTAGAGCTCTCTGCCGGCGCGCATCTGCATCGCCCACAGCTTCAGCGGCGCTCCGATCGACATCAGCGGTTCTGGATAAAGCCGAACCGGAGCTGGCTCGTTCAGGGCGTCCACAACCATCGGCTCGTTAGTGCCAACGGCAAGATCGGCAGCCAGCATCCCGTAGAGGGTGCCTTGCACAGTTCCAAGGCCATTGCAGCATCCGGCTACGAAGACTCTGTCTTCAATTTCGCCGAATGCGGGCGCGGAATTGAGAGAGAGACACAAGTGGCCTCCCCAGCGAAACTCCATCGGTGTTTCACCCACCATCGGGAAGCGCGCCTGGAATGACCGATCGTGCACGGCGCCGATCCGACGGATCTGCTTCTCACTGGTGGACATGTCCGGATTATAGGTGAAGGTGTTGCGGACGACGATCCGATCGCCGATCCTGCGGATGGTTGATCCCATCGGGTCGGCCGGGATCAAGCCCCAATGCGGGTCACCGCCCAGCGCAGTCTGTTCGCTCTTGGAAAGCGGCCTGGTCATGCTGGCGTAGGTGAACACATGCAGCAGGTGTTTCTTGAACAAACCAAAGCTTTCGAGATGTCCGTTAACGGTGAGGATCAACCGTGGCGCGGTGATCTCGCCCTCAGCCGTCTTGGCAGTGTGCAGTTTGCCTGTTTGCAGAGAAGTCACCGGTGAATTCTCGAATAGCTGCACACGCCTCGACAAGCCTTCGGCGAGCCCTCGGATAAAGCCGGCCGGCTGTGCCATTACTGTTCCCGGCGTGAAGGTGCCGCTGACGAAGAAGTCGGTACCGGTGATTTTCTTCAACTGCAGCGCGTCGAGCCGATCGAATGGCTCGCCTAGCCCCGTCAGGTGCTTTTCGAATTCGCCCAGGACGGCAACACCATGATTGGTTGCAGCTCCATGGTACTTGCCGGCCCGAACGAAGAATTTCTGCAACCCGTACTCGTCCGCCGCCGAAGCCGAGAATTCAATCGCGGCCCGATTCATGCGGATGCGCTTGCGGTCGTGATCCTGGCTTCCGCCGTAATGCTCCCCACCGAGCTCGTGCGGAAGGTCGATCATGAAGCCGGAGTTGCGCCCGGCAGCACCCCAGCCGACGCGCTGAGCGTCCACCAACACTATGCGCTCGTTCGGCACCAGTTGTGAGAGGCGCCGCGCGGCCGCCAATCCAGCAAACCCAGCTCCTACAATGAGCCAGTCCGCTTTGTGACAGCCGCGCAGCACCTCAGGTGCCTTGGGAGGCGGCAGAATACCGTACCAACCGGGCATGGATGTGTCCGCAGGCGTGCGGACAGCCTCATAATCGCTCATGGGTGCGATCAGGCTAGTCTACCGAACGCGAGACCTTAGGATCGGAGATGTCCGCCCAGATGGTCTTAAGTTCAGTATATTGGTCGTGGGCATGCAATGACTTGTCTCGTCCCCCGAAGCCCGAAAGCTTGAAGCCGCCGAAGGGAGTAGAGACATCCCCTTCGCCGTAGCAGTTGATGGTCACCGTCCCGGCGCGAATGTCCCTTGCGATGCGATGCGCCTTGCCGAGATTGGCGCTAAAGATTGAAGCTGCGAGCCCGTATTGCGTATCGTTGGCGACCCGGAGCGCCTCGTCAGCGTTGGCCACTTTGATCACCGACAGCACCGGACCGAAAATCTCCTCTCGTGCAATCGTCATTTCGGGCGTGACATCGTCGAATACGGTCGGCTCGATGAAATAGCCTTTGCCATGCCTGTGGGCGTTGCCGCCCGTGACGATCCTGGCGCCTTCCTCCCGCCCCTTCTTGATGTAGCCCATGATGCGGTCGAACTGCTCCTTCGACACAATGGCGCCGAGCCGATTGCCCGGATCCAGCGGCTCGCCCAAAGGCCATTCCTTTAGCTTGTGGAGGACGGTTTCCACCAAGCGATCCTTGATCTTCTCGTGCACGATCAGGCGGGAATTGGACGAGCAGTTCTCGCCCATGTTCCAGAAGACAGCTTGGGTCACATGTTGCGCAACAACGTCGAGGTTCTCGGCGTCTTCCAGCACGACGCACGGGTTCTTTCCGCCGCATTCGAGTACGATCCGCTTGAGGTTGGACTTGGCCGAATATTCCAGGAACTTTCGCCCGACGTCAGTTGACCCGGTGAACGCGACCATATCGATATCGGAATGCATGCCGAGTGCCTTGCCGGTGATTGCGCCCGGACCTGTGACGATCTGCAGGACGCCTGGCGGCAACCCGGCCTCATGCGCCAGCTCGGCGATCCGCAACGTCGACATGTTGGTCTGCTCGGCCGGCTTCACAATGACCGAGTTTCCGGTCGCGAGCGCCGGCCCGATCTTCCAGGCCAGCATCAGGATCGGGAAATTCCAGGGCAAAACGCAGGCGACCACGCCCAGCGGCTGGCGCACGATCATCGAAACGACATCATCGCCGGACGGCGACGTCTGGCCGTATAGTTTGTCGGTGGCTTCCGCGTGCCATTCCAGGCAATGCAGCGCCTCGGGAATGTCTATGGTTGCGACATCATAGATCGGCTTGCCGCTTTCGAGCGTCTCAAGCACCGCAAGCTCATGGGCGTTTCGCTCTATCAGTTTCACGAGCCGCCGCAGAACGCGCTTGCGCTCGCTCGGATGCGCACGCGACCAGGCGCCCGATTCAAATGCCAGCCTTGCCTTCTCGACAGCGAGATCGACATCGGCCTGGCCGCAGGAAGCGATCTTGGTGATGACCCGTCCTGTCGCGGGATTGATGGTCTCGAAAGTATCCCCAGATTGTGCAGCCCGCGCCTTGCCGTCAATTACTGCGCTGGTCGGCAGTGGCAGGCTGTCCGCCAGGTTCTGGTACTCATCACGCGTTAATAGCGATGACATTCTCGGAAGCCCTCTTCTGGGATTTTGCAGTGATTGACGCGATGACTGTCTTAAGGGTGCGGATCGTCGACTCGAGTTCCCGCTTCTGTTCGTCGCCGAGTGCCCGCATCGGCAGGCGCACGGGCCCAGCTGGCAATCCAGCCAATTCGCACCCGAACTTGATGCTCTGGACAAACTTGCCGCCCTGCTCAAGAAGCCTCATCAGAGGCAGAAGCCCCGACATGATCTGCCGGCCCTTGGCGAAGTCCTTCTCGATCACGCAGGCTTCGTACAACGCGAGGTGCTCTGCCGGTAGGCAGTTGCCGGCGCCGCAGACCCACCCTTTTGCGCCCCAGGCGAAGAATTCGAGCGCCTGATCATCCATGCCGCAGAACAGGTCGATATGCGGATAGTCGCGAGCCAGTGCGTGCAGCTGGTTCATGCTGCCGCTGGATTCCTTGATGGCACAGAAATTGGAGCTGCGACCGACCCGGTCCAGGAACTCGACGTCCATCATCGTGCCGGTGCGTCCGGGATAGTTGTAGAGCATCACCGGTAGATTGGCGGCCTTGTCGATCGCAAGTGCATGATTGGCAAGTTCGAGCTGCGTGGGAACAGCGTAGTACGGCGAGCCGATTAGGATGCCGTCGCACTTGAGGTCCTTTGCAATTAGCGCGTATTCGATGCAGTCGTCGGTGCGAATGGCGCCGACGCCGGCGATTAGAGGCATCTTCCCCTTCACCACGCTCCTGGCAAGCTTGAGCAGACTGACACGCTCGTCGCGTGATTGGGCGTAGTATTCGCCTGTCGTGCCACCGACAATGATACCGTGGACGCCAGTCGCGACCAAGTATTCGACCATCACGCAGAAGCCGTCACGGTCAATCGATCCGTCCGCATGAAAGGGCGTTGTAACGGGCGGAATAACGCCTTTGAATGACATGAGCCTGGCTCCAATTCGGCTATAGGCCCGTCGTTATATGCAAGGATAAATAGTCTAACAGCTGAAATAAAGTCACTCGGCAGGCTACTTTTTTGCACGACACCCGCTCTGAACAGGCATGCTACCGCTGAGCTTAAGCTGGCTTACTGCGCTCTAGGGAACACTGCGCTCTAGGGAACACTGCGCTCTAGGGAACACTGCGCTCTAGGGAACAC
>NZ_JAMYQZ010000040.1:0-54104 GCF_040321145.1 Mesorhizobium sp. M0514 | reverse complement strand
GCCTGGCCATCGCCGGCGCCGGCGACAATTGGCGTGCCCGCTTTGAGGCCAGTCAACTGGGCAATGCTTTCGGCAAGGCCGCCGCAGATTTCGCCTGGGCCGATCAGCGCCGGCAACTGCCGTGGCTGCAACCCTGCAGCCGCGACAAGCTCAGGGTGCCATTCGCCTGTCGCGACATCGAGCAAGCCGAGCGGGTCGGCACTTGCCGTGCTGGTTACCAGCCGTGCGGTCAGCCGGTGAACGAAGAAGCCATGAACATCGACCAGGGCGGCGGCGTTGGCCAGCACCTGCGGCTGGTGTTCCGCCAGCCAGGCGATGGCATAGAGCGCCGGCGTCGGATCCGGCGGCTTGCCGCTCCAGTCGCGGATCGTCTCGCGGCCAAGCTCGGCCGACAGCCTGGCGACTTGAGGCCGGGCGCGCTCGTCAAGCCACAGGATCGCCGGGATGAGCGGCGTGCCGGCCTGATCGATCAGGGTGAACGTCTCGCGCTGATGGGCTATGGCAATTGCCGCCACGCGCGCTGCGCCGACCTTGTCGGCAACCTGCTTCAGCGCACTGATGAGGGCTGCCCACCAATGTTCGGCATCCTGCTCGAAATGGCCGGGCTTCGGATTGGCCAGCGGATAGGCCTCGCGCGCCTGGAACAGCTCCGCGCCGTCGCCGGTGAAGGCGATTGCCTTCACCGCCGTCGTCGAGGCATCGATCCCGATAACGACATCGTCCATCACAGGGAGATCCCGAAGGTTCAGGCGGCGTTGGTCACAAACTGTCCGTCCGACTGGTCGAGACGGCGGCGGATCTGCGTTATCACCATCGAATCGTCGGGTACACAATTTTCATAGGTGAGGAAGTCGCCGGTCTTGACCGGCTTGACCACCTTGGCGCGTTCGGCAATCCCGAGCGGCAGCGCGCCCTTGGCGCGGGCGTCCTCCCAGGTCATGGCGAAGCCGCGATAGTCGTTCTCGCCGATCATGCCGAGCGATTGGCCCGCGCCGAGATCGCTCTTGGCCACCGCCACCGCTTCGGCTACCGGATGGTCGAGGGGCTCCATGTCGGCGCGTTTGTAGACCACGGCGCGCGCCGCCGACAGTGGCACTTCAAGGCTTGTCAGGTGATAGGGACGGTAGATCGTGAAATAGGGGCCCTTGCCGACCTTGAGGTCGACCATGCGCTCCAGCACGCGCGGATGCCTCGTTTCGATGATGCAGAACACGCCGGGCGCCACGCCCTTGCCGATTGAATAGTCGACCACGCCCTTGCGGTGCAGCACGCCGCCATCCTCGCGCGGGCAAAGCACGCTGGCCAGTTCCTCCAGCGTCGCCGTCGGGCCGTGCATGCCCGGCACGTCGGGCACCAGGCCGGTGGCGTTGGCAATCGCCACCATTTCGATCGCGGTCTTGGAGCCGTCGACGAACTCGACCAGCATGCGCGCATTCATGTTGCGCTCGGCTGCTTCCTTCTCGTAGTCGGCGGGCATGGCGTCGATCTTGAGCGGGTTGTTTTTGCCCTTGCCGGCGGCGATGATGTTGAAGCCGAGGCTCTTGGCGAAGCCGATGATCTCCAGCGTGCAGGCGGGTTCGTCGCCGGCCGCACCGGTGTAGACCACGCCGGCCTTGCGCGCTTCCTCCTTGAGGAAGCGGCCGATCGTAATGTCCGCCTCGACGTTGAGCATGACGATGTGCTTGCCGTTCTTCATCACTTCGAGCGCAAACTGCGTGCCGATGTTGGGATTGCCTGTCGCGTCGATGATGACATCAATGCGGCCGGCCGCGGCCAGCGCATGCAGATCTTCGGTGACAGCGATCTTGCCGGCCTCGATGGCGCGGTCGATGGCAGAGGCGTTCGCAGCCTGGACGATGTCGGAGCGGTCATGGCCGGCGAGCAGTGCGGCATCGATCGCCGCTTGCGGGCGCACCTCGGAAATGGCACCGATCCGCATGCCCGGCATCAGCGCCACCTGGACGACGATGTCGGTGCCCATCTGCCCGGCGCCGGCGAGACCGATGGTGATAGGCCCTTGGGTTTCAGCGCGCTGCAGAAGTTCCGCTGCAAATTGCGGATGGGCCATATCGCTTCCTCCAGTCACGACGCGCCGCAGCGTCAAATCATCATTTTGAACATTCCTATTTCCATTTGAAAAATATTTCAACCCGCAAATCGGAGAATGGCTGCAGGACCAAATCTCCCACGGAGGAGTCGTGGGGTGACAGCTTCATGCTGCGCTTGATCTCAGCCGATCTCTAGGAAAGGCTTGCCGAGCAGGTCGGGCACGACATCGACGCCGAGGCCGGGCCCGTCGGGAATGCCCATGTGGCTGCCGGTGACCGGTGGCGCGTTGGAGGCCGTGCGCACCGTCACCCACTCATGGAAGGCGATGGCGTGCAGCCGGCGTTCTTCCGGCGTCGACAGTGACAGATGTGCCATCGCCGCCGTGTCGATCTCGGCGCCGCCCGTATCCTCGACGGTGATCATGAAACCGAGATCGACGGCGACGTCGCGGATTTGCCTTGTCCTGGTTACGCCGCCAAGCCGCGAGATCTTCAGCGTCAGCCCGTCGGCGGCGCCCAGGCGGTGGATTTCCAGCATCGCCTCGAGCGAGATGACGCTCTCGTCCAGCACCATCGGCTTGTCGAGCATGCGGCGCACCGACATGTTCTCCTCAATCGACGTGCAGGGCTGCTCGAACGTGTAGTCGATGCCGCGCGTGGCGTCGGCGAACTGCCGCGCCTGGTAGGGTGTCCAGCCGGCATTGGCGTCGCAGAAAATCACCGTGCCTTTCGGCACGGCCGAAGCGACTGCGCTCACCCGCTCGATGTCTTCATGCACATTGCCGCCGACCTTGACCTGCAGCCGGCGGCAGCCTTCCGCGATGATCCTTTTGGCCAGTGCCGCCATCTGGTCGAGCGTGCCGTGGGTGACGACGCGGTAGGTCTCCGCCATGTCGCTCTCGCGGCCGCCAAGCATGGTCACAAGCGGCACGTCGGCGGCGCGGGCGGCCAGATCCCAGCAGGCCATGTCGAGCGCCGACTTGATGTAGGGATGGCCCTTGAACACCGTATCCATCAGCCGGCCGATGCCGGCGAGAGCACGCGGGTCCTGGCCGATCAGGTGCGGCGCGATCTCGACCACGCCCGCGCGCGTTCCCGCCGGAAACGCGGCCGAATAGAAATTGCCGAGCGGCGCCATCTCGCCCCAGCCGGTCACGCCGCTGTCGGAGGTGATGGCGACGATCACCGCGTCGAAACAGTCGGCCACACGCCCCTTGGACATGCGGTAAGGCCCGTCCACGAAGGGCTGCACGACGCGATAGGCCTTGATGGATTTGATCTGCACTTGTCTGTCCGTTGTCTCTAGGTGTTGAGGAGGGTCAGCCCTTCGATGTTCCGCTGCTCGAGGCCACGCGCATAGGCAAGCAGCTCTTCGAAATCGAGGTCGATATGCTCGCGCGCATGGCGCTGGGCAGCGCGCATGTCGGCGCCCTTCAAGAACCGCACATAGGTCTCGTGGAGATCTTCGGCCGGCACCGGCTCGTTGCGGGCCCGCTGGTGCAGGGCAAAATACATCTGCAGCCGGCTGGTCAGCCGCTGCCAGGTTTCCAGCAGCACCGAATTGTCGGCCCATTCATGGATCAGCCCGTGCAATTGCAGTGCGGTCTCGATCTGGCGGGTGGTGTCGCGCGCGCGCGTTGCCTGCTTCACCGCTTCGTGGCGGCGGTCGAGTTCATCGAAGAAGCGCTGGTCGCGCAGCTTCCATGTCCGCTCGATGGCGAATTCATCGAGCACCTTGTTCAGCGAGTAGGCGTCGTCAATGTCCTTGGCGGTGACATCGATGACGAAGGTGCCGGCATAGGGAATGCTGGTCAGGATGCCTTCCTGCACCAGCTCGCGCATAGCTTCGCGCAAAGGCGCGCGGCTGACCCGCATCTGCTCAGCGATCCTCAGCTCGCTCAGCTTTTGGCCGGGTTCCAGCTGGCCGGTCAGGATCGCCCGCCGCAACAGCGCAACGATCTCGGCTCGGCGTGTCGTATCCGCGATCGGATTGAAGTCCAGCTTGGCCATTCCGTCACTCCAGTGAGAGCCGGAAACAGACAAGCAGATTGTCGACAATCCTACAATATGTCTGTTCCGGATTCTTGTGCCTTGCGGTTACTCCAAAAACGGCGTGCGGCGCTCCATAAAAAAACGGCGCCCTCGGCGTGGAAGCCGAAGGCGCCGCAGGACCGGGGCTGATGGGGGTTATCAGCTGGCCGGTTTCTCCTGGGGCAACGGCGAGATCGGCATTCCTGGTCCGATCTTCTGCAGATTGCCCGTTATCACCTGGTCGCCTTCGGCAACGCCGCTGAGGACCGCCACAAGGTCGCCGCTGGTCGCGCCAAGCGAGACGATGCGCTGGTCGACCGTGTTGCCCTTGCCGACGACATAGACATATTTGCCGAGCTGGCTCGAACCCAGCGCCACCTGCGGCACCATCAGCGCGTCGGGCAGCTGCTTGATGTGCAGCCGCACGCGGACATACTGGCCCGGCAGCAGCGAGAACTTCGCATTGCCGATGGTGGCGCGCGCCGTAATCGTGCCGGTCGAGTGGTCGACCGTGTTGTCGATGAAGGTGAGTTCGCCCTTCTGGCTGGCTTCGGTCTCGCCGGGCAGCAGCACCTCGACCTCGATCGGGCCGGCGGCCCGGGCCCGTTCGATTTCGGCCAGGTCCGTCTCGCTCGGATTGAAGGTGACGTAGATCGGGTCGAGCTGCACCAGCGTGTTCAGCACCGTGCCGGCGACGCTGACCAGCGTGCCGACCGAAGCCTGGTTGCGGCCGACGCGGCCGGCAAACGGAGCGTGGATTTCGGCGTAGCTCAAATTGAGCTCGGCCGTCCGCACCGCCGCCTGGTTGACGGCAAGCGACGCTTCGGCCTGACGCAAGGTGCTCGTGCGCTGGTCGAACCCATCCTTGGCCAGATAACCGCTCTTGGCGAGTTCGGAGCCGCGGCCGAGATTGGAGCGTGCATAGTCGAGGCTCGCCTGGTCGCGCTGCACTTCGGCCTTGGCCTGGTCGAGAGCCGCCTTGAAGTCGTCGGGCGAGATTTTGTAGAGCAGATCACCCTGGCGCACATCCGCGCCGTCCTCAGCCGTCTGCTCCTGCAGATAACCGGGCACGCGGGCCTGCAAGGTGACGCTGCGGATCGCCTCGATGCGGGCGGCGTAGTCGAGATAGATCGGGATCGTCTTCTTGACCACGCTCGTCACCGGCACCGGCATGACGAATGCCGCAGGTGCTGCCGTCGCTGCCGCCGTGCCGGCATTGAGGCTGAGATTGCCCATGTCGAGGAAGTGAACGCTTGCCACCGAGATCGCCCCCAGGGCGACGGCCGTTCCCAAAGCTATTTTCCATTTACGCATTTTGGTCTCCAATTCTATTCGGCTGCTTCGGCCAGGCGCATCCGCGCTGGTTCGGCAGTCGGTTCATTATTGTCCTGGTCATGAGCGGCGTTCGGTTCGCTGGGCACGCGGCGTTCGCGCAGCTGTTCGATAACCGCGTAGAAGACCGGCACGAACACCAGCGACAGGATGGTCGCCGCGACCATGCCGCCAAAGACGGTGGTGCCGATCGACTGCCGGCTTGCCGCACCCGCACCCGTCGCAAACATCAGCGGCAGCACGCCGAGGATAAAGGCGAAGGCCGTCATCAGGATCGGCCGCAGCCTCAGCCGCGCAGCTTCCATCGCCGCGTCGACAATGCTCAGTCCCTCCTCGCGCCGCCGCCTTGCAAACTCGACGATCAGGATCGCGTTCTTGGCGGCGAGGCCGATCAGCATGACGAAGCCGATCTGTGAGTAGACGTCGATCTGCATGCCGCGCAAGAACAGGGCTGCGAAGGCGCCGAACAGGGCCAGTGGCACCGCCAGCAGCACCATGAACGGCATCGCCCAGCTCTCATACTGCATCGCCAGGATCAGGAAGACGAAGACGATGGCGAGGCCGAAGACGACCGACGCGATCGATCCTGCCTTGAGCTCCTGGAAGGTGATGCCGGTCCATTCGAAGCCGAAATCCCTGGGCAAAGCGGTGGCAGCGGCCCGTTCCATCGCGGCAACCGCCTGGCCCGACGAGAAGCCGGGGGCTGCGCCGCCATTGATCGTGGCCGAGGCGTTGTTGTTGTAGTGCGGCACGGTTTCCGGGCCGACGAACGGCACCAGTTTGCCCAGTGTGCTCAGCGGCACCATGCCGCCGGAGGCGTTGCGCACATAGAGCCGCGAAAGGTCGCCTGCGTCGGCACGTGCATCCTTGTCGGCCTGGATGGTCACCCGGAAGGTGCGGCCGAACAGGTTGAAGTCGTTGACGTAGAGCGAGCCGAGATAGATCTGCAGCGTGGTCGGGCAGGTTGAGGCCGAGCAGTTTGGCCTTGCTGCGGTCGAGGTCGTAGTTGAACTGCGGCGTCGAGGTCGAGAACGGCGAGAACAGCTGCTGCGGGTTGATTTCCGGCTGCTTGCGCGCCTCGGCGATCACGGCTTGCGTCGCGTCGTTGAGGGCTGAACTGCCTCGCCCGGTGAGGTCCTCGACGACGAATTCGAAGCCGCCCGTGGTGCCGATACCCGGGATCGAAGGCGGATCGAAGGACAGCGCGAAGGC
The DNA here is from genome assembly GCF_040321145.1 of Mesorhizobium sp. M0514. Lineage (NCBI taxonomy): Bacteria > Pseudomonadati > Pseudomonadota > Alphaproteobacteria > Hyphomicrobiales > Phyllobacteriaceae > Mesorhizobium > Mesorhizobium sp. M0514. Next base: position 47,481 of record NZ_JAMYQZ010000040.1, on the reverse strand, counting down.
TTCCGGAATCTGCATCAGCTTGCCGCGCACATCGGAGACGAGCTTGGACGCGCTCTGGTCGGGGCCGCGCTCTTCCCACGGCTTCAGGATGGCGAACTCGACAGCCGAGTTCGACTGCGCCGCACTGGTCAGGAAGTTCAGGCCGCTGATCGAGCCGACAATCTCGACGCCGGGCGTAGCTTGGAGGATGTCGCGCGCCTTCTGGGCCACGGCGTCGGTGCGTTCCAGCGAGGCGCCGTCAGGCAGCTGGATGACGACGAAGAAGTAACCCTGGTCCTCGACCGGAAGGAAGGTCGAGGGCAGCTTCTGCCAGACGAAGTAGGTGGCGACCAGGCCGGCCGCGAACAGACCGAGCATGATCCAGCGCAGCCGGATGAGGATGCGTACGCCATGGGCATAGGCATGCGACAGCCTATCGAAACCCGTGTTGAACCAGCGGAACGGGGCGAACTGCGTCTCCCCGCGATGGCGCAGGAAGGCGGCACTCAGCGCCGGGCTGAGCGTCAGCGAGTTGAAGGCGGATATGCCGACCGAAATCGCCACCGTCAGCGCGAACTGATTGTAGAGCTTGCCGGAGACGCCAGGAATGAAGGCAACGGGCACGAAGACGGCCATCAGCACCGCGGTGGTGGCGATGATCGGTCCGGTGACCTCGGCCATCGCGGCCTTGGTGGCCGCCAGCGGTTTGAGGCCCGCCTCCAATTGTCGCTCGACATTTTCGACCACCACGATGGCGTCGTCGACGACGAGGCCGATGGCCAGCACCATGCCGAGCAGGGAGAGCATGTTGAGCGAGAAGCCCATCATTTCCATGACCACCATCGTCGCCACCAGCGACACCGGAATGGCGATGGTCGGGATGATCGTCGTGCGCCAGCTCTGCAGGAAGATGAACACCACGGCCACGACCAGCACCAGCGCTTCGCCAAGCGTGATCAGCACGTCATGCATCGATGCCGACACGAAGCGCGTGGTGTCGTAGTGCATGGCGTAGCTGACGCCCTTGGGAAAACGGGCCGACAGTTCCTGCATCTTGTCCTTGACGTGCTGCTGCAGATCGAGCGCGTTGGAACCGGGCATCTGGTAGACGGCCAGCACCACCGTCGGGTCCTTGCCGAAGAAGGCCGACGACGAATATTGCAGCGCGCCGAGCTCGATGCGGGCGACGTCGCGCAGTCGCACCAGCGAGCCGGTGCCGGTGTTGGCGCGCACGACGATGTCGCCGAACTCCTTGGGGTCGCTCAGGCGGCCGACGGCGTTGACCTGCATCTCGAAGGCGGTGCCGGCGGGCGCCGGCGACTGGCCGATCTTGCCGGCCGCCACCTGGACGTTCTGTTCCGAGATGGCGTTCTGGACGTCGACAGCGGTGATGCCAAGATTGGCGAGCTTGTCCGGGTCGAGCCAGACGCGCATCGAATAGCGGCGCTCGCCGAATATCTGGACGTCGCCGACGCCAGGCAGCCGCTTCAGCGGATCGACGACCTGCAGATAGGCGAGGTTGCTCAGCGCCACCGGATCGACCGAACTGTCGGGCGAGGTCAGGTTGACGATGAGGACGAAATTCGGGTTCTGCTTCTTGATCGTCACGCCGCCCTGGTTGACGATCGCCGGCAGCGACGAGGCCGCTTGCGAGACGCGGTTCTGGACGTCGACGGCCGCGGTGCTCAAGGAATAGCCGACATCGAAGGTGATGGTGATGGTCGAGGAGCCGTCATTGGAGCTCGACGACGACATGTAGGTCATACCTTCGACGCCGTTGATCTGCTGCTCCAGCGGCGTCGTCACCGTATCGGCGACCACTTGCGCGCTGGCGCCCGGATAATGGGCGCTGACCACGACCTGCGGCGGCGTGATGTCGGGAAACTGCGAAACCGGCAAAAGGAAATAACAAATCGTCCCGGCGAGCACCATGATTATGGCGATGGCCGAGGCGAAGGTCGGACGATGGATGAAAAAGTTTACCACGACACGCAAACCTCTTTATAAGAACCGGCCTCTTTAAAAGAATTGGCAGACCGGGACAGCCGCCGGCCGCGCACCGAACCCGGGTCTTGCAAAAAATACGAAGACGGCGCCGCACCGCTGAGGCCCTGCTCATCGGCAACGGTCCTCAGCATCGCTTCGAAGGCGCGCGGGTTGACGCGGTCCGCTTTCATCACCAGCCGGATCATCGGATCCCGGATGGCTTCATCGATGGTCAAATCCTTGCGCTGCGACATTGGAGCGTCTCCATTCCAGCGATTCGCATCGGACGATCGCGAACCGGTTTTCATCTCTTCACCGGCCGGAGCCGCATGACCTGCAATTTTCACCCTTTGTGATCTGGCAGGACCAGTTCACGGCCTTGTTATTGACGGAAGGCCACATAGGTGTTACCAGTAAGTAACATTCGGATAGTTACAGACCGGTAACACCCTAGTCAAGAGGTGAACCGAATTTTTAGGGAGACAAGGAGACTGCGATGGCAGACGGCATTACCGATCGCGTGCGCCCCCGGGACCGAATCCTGGAGACGGCGCAGGACATGTTTCACAAGCATGGCATCAAGGGCGTCGGTGTCGACGCCATCACGGAAGCCGCCGGCACCAACAAGATGACGCTCTACCGTCATTTTGAGTCGAAGGACGAACTGATCGTCCAATGCCTGCGCGCGTCGGCGGCTAAAGGCGCCGCGATGTGGGACCAATTCGAGGCTGAGCATCCCGGCGACAAGCTCGCCCAGTTGCATGCCTGGATTCGCATGGCCGCTGCTTGCCTGGCGGCTGACGGTCGCGGCTGCGACATGGCCAATGCCGCCGCCGAATTGACCGAGCCGGACCATCCGGCCAGGAGCGTGATCAAGGAGCTCAAGAGCGCTCAGCGCGATCGCCTCGTTGCGCTGTGCCGGGATGCGGGCATCGGTCAGGCCGAGCTTCTGGCCGATACGCTGTCGCTGCTGTTCGAAGGGGCGCGCGTCAGCGTGCAGACCATGGGCTGCCAGGGCCCCAGCACGCAGTTCGTGCGCATGGCTGAAGGCCTGATCAGCTCTTTCAGGGCGCGCTGAATTCCAGCTCACCGAGTTTGCAAGGCCCCCTCATCCGGCCGCTTCGCGGCTAGCTCCTCCCCGAGGGGAGAAGAGGCTGGCGCCGGCGCTGATGATCTCCTTTCGCTTTGGCGAGAGGTCGGATTGCAGCGAATTGCTCTTTGCAACTCGGTCTCGGCAATCCGGGTGAGGGGCTTTGGATATGCCAAGTTTCATTTGGGAATGAAAAAAGCCCGCTGCCGGGAGGAGGTGGCAGCGGGCTCGATTTCGAACGAGATGCGGGAGGAGGTGCACCGCGCTCAGCGTCGGCATCGCATCTGGGAGGAGTAGATGGCCGACACCCAGATGAGTAAGGGTTGCCCAATGATTCGGCAACAATGAAAGTTGCATGGCTGCTGTGCAGATTTGCGGCATCTACCCCGACTTGTCGTACAAATCGGAGAAACCGCCACGGCGCGACTTCACTGCACCGGCACGTTTTCCTTGAAGATCAGCCGTGGCTCGATGAACTTCTTCGTCAGGTATGGCGCGGCGGATGCGATCGAGCCAAGCAGGCGGATCACAGATTGCTCCGCGATCAGCCGCGCATTCTGGTCAATGACGACATCGGCGAGGTCGTCGACGAGATAGCCGCGCGTTTCCTTGGTCAGGTCGTGGCAGATGAAGACCGGCTTCTTCTTTGGCTTGGCCTCGAGCAGCGCTCTCGCCACACCTGAGCGCCCGGCGCCGACGCAATAGATGCCGAGCAGTTCCGGCTCGTTGTGCAGCGCCTGCATCGTTGCGGTGTAGCTGCCCTCCGGTTCGTCATTGATCTCGACCGCACTCGAGACCGTGAGATTGGGGAATTCCTCTGTCAGCACCGACCGAAAGCCCATCTCGCGCTCCTCGTGCCCGCGATAGGAACGCGAGCCGACGACCATCGCCAGATGACCCTGGCGGCCATTGAGGAAGCGCCCCATCAACAGCGCCGCCGTGCGTCCGGCAACCCGGTTGTCGATGCCGACATAGGCCGAACGCGGGGCGGCTGGAACGTCGGAGACCAGCGTGACAAGGCGGATGCCTGCCTCGACCACATCGCGCAATATGTTGCGCGTTCGCGGATGATCGACGGCAATGACGCCGACGCCATTGGCCTTCAGCGACAGATTTTCAACCGCCGCCTGCAGCGCTGCCGGCGAGATGCCGCCGAGATTGTGGATCCGGCACGAGGCGACCAGCGGCAGGCGCCCCGCATAGTCCTCGATGTGCCCGGCGAGGTCGATCATGAAACCGTTGGCGCCGATCGGCAGGAAGAATTCAAGATGCGCCGGCCGCGACGGCAGCGTCACCTGATCGACCACCGGCAAATAGCCGAGCTGCTTGGCCGCCTCCATCACCCGTTGGCGGTTGGCGGCGCTCGCGCCGGCCCGGTTGTTCAGAACCCGGTCGACGGTCGCGGTCGACAGGCCGCAGCTCCTGGCTATGTCGGCAACGGTGGCTTTCATGGCTGTAGTCATAGAGCATGATCCCGAAAAGTGGGAACCGGTTTTCTCGGACAAACGGGAACCGTTTTGTCAAAAGGTCATGCTCTACAACGAGTTAGAGCGGATGCGTTTCCGTGCCAGACGGCGCGAAGACGGTTCAGCCGTGCGATGGCCCGCCTTCGATGATGGCGTCGCGGATCTCCTTGTCCGACATCCCGGTGATGATGCGTTCGACCTCGGCCACGCTGGTCTTCTTCGGGTCGATGTCGTCGGCCACCACCTTGCCCCGGCGCATGACGACGATGCGGTCAACCACCTGGAAGACATGGTGGATGTTGTGGGCGATGAAGATGCAGGAATGCCCGGAATCGCGCGCGTTGCGCACGAAGCTCAGCACGCCTTGCGTCTCGGCGACGCCGAGATTGTTGGTCGGCTCGTCGAGGATGATCAGGTCGCTGTCGAAGTGCATGGCGCGCGCGATCGCGACGGCCTGCCGCTCGCCGCCGGACAGGGAGCCGATCGGCGTCGTCGGCGGGATGTTCTTGGAGATGCCGACCTGTTTCAGCAGGTCGCGCGCGACATTGTTCATCGCCTCCTGGTTCATGCGGTTCAAAAAGCGCGGCGGTTTGATCGGCTCGCGGCCGAGGAACAGGTTCCGCGCGATCGACAGCTGCGTCACCAGTGCCGAATCCTGGTAGATCGTCTCGATGCCGTGCGCGATGGCGTCGCTGGTGCTGCGCAGATTGACCTTCTTGCCGCGGATGAAAATGTCGCCGCTCGTCAGCGGCACCGCCCCCGACAACACCTTGATCAGTGTCGATTTGCCGGCGCCATTGTCGCCGAGCAGGCCGACGATCTCCCTTTCGTTGACATGAAAATTGGCGTCTTCGAGCGCCTGCACGCGCCCGTAGGACTTTTTGATGTTGGACATGCGGATGAGCGGTTCAGCCATGGTTCTAGGTCCCCGCCTGATGCCGGCGTTCCAGCCATGAGTGCAGCGCCATCATGCCGAGGATGATGGCGCCGATGAAGATGTTGTAGGCCAGCCCGGGCACGCCGATCAGCACGATGCCGTTGCGCATGACGCGCAGGATGAGGATGCCGAGCACGGTGCCGATGATGGTGCCGCGCCCACCGGTCAGCGCCGTACCGCCGATCACCACCATGGCGATGACTTCGAGCTCGTAGCCGGTGCCGCTGTTGGGGTTGGCGGCCGACGTGCGCAGCGACGAGATGACGCCGGCAAGCGAAGCCATCACCGAGGACAGCACGAACAGGCCGATCTTGACGCCGCTGACGTTGACGCCGCGCGCCCTTGCGGCGCCTGGATTGCCGCCGGCTGCCTGGATCCAGTTGCCGGTCCGGCTTTGCGTCAGCACGTAGCCCAGCGCGATGGCCGCCGCGATGAACCAGAAGAGCGACATGTAGATGCGGAACGGGCCGATGAAGAAATCACCGACCAGCGCTTCGGCCAGCCAGCTGCCCTCGGCGCTCCACGTCCGCTGCGGAAAGCCGTCGGTGACGAACAGCGCGGTTCCGCGCACCACCAGCAGCATGCCGAGCGTCACCAGGAAGGATGGGATTTTCAGCTGCGTGACGAACCAGCCATTGACCAGGCCGATGAAGGCCGCGATCAGCAGCGCGGCGAGGAAGCCGACCTCCAGCGAGGTCAGGCCGCTGTTGAACAGCGTCCACATCAGCACCGGCGAAAAGCCGAACAGCGAGCCGACCGACAGATCGAATTCACCCGACGTCATCAACAGCGTCATCGCCAGCGCGATCAGCCCGAGCTCGACGGTGAAGGCCAGCGTGTTGGAGATGTTCTGCGGCGACAGGAAATCGTGGTTGATGCTCCAGAACACCGCGATTTCGACGATGAGCAGAACGAAGGGCCCGAATTCCGGCCTCGCGATCAGGCGTTGGATGAGCGAACGGTTTTCCACTGATAACCCGCGACAGGAAGGGAAAGGCTGAAACCTCGCACGTCGTGCGAAGGGTTCGGCGAAAAAGGAAAAAGACAGTCGCGACCGCGGCTGCGGCCGCGACTGTTGAAGGTCTGGGTTATTTACCGGACAGGATGTCGTCGTAGACCTGCGCGGTGTCCTTTTCATAGAGCGCGCCGGTGATGACGTTGAAGCCCGGGGGAATGCCTGACGCCGCCATGTTGGCCAGCGACAGAGCGACATAGCTGGTCGCCTGCGGGTCCTGCCACTGGCCGGCATTGACGTAGCCGGTCAGCACTTCCTGGGTGGTGTCGAGCGAGTTGCCCCAGCCGACGACCGGGATTTCGCCCGGCTTGATGCCGGCCTGGTCGAACACCCGCTTGATCGAGCCGGTGACCAGATCGCCGAGGCCGATGATTGCCTTGACCTTGGCCTTGTTGGCGGTGAGATAGTCGACCATGCGGTTGATGGCTTCGGCCTGGTCGAGGGTCGCTTCAGTGATCTCATAGGTGATCCCCAGCGGTTCGAAGACGCTCTTGATGCCTTCCTCTTCCTGGACGCCGTAGGTGGCCCCGGGGATTTCGACCGGCATCCAGACGAAGTCGCCCTTCTTCACCAGGCCCTTGTCGACCAGATATTGCGCCCAGTGCTTGCCGAAGGTGACGTTGTCGCCGCCGACATAGGCGTCGAAGCTTGCCTTGGGATCGGGCGTGTTGAAGTTGATGATCGGGATCTTGGCCGTGTTGGCTTCCTTGGCGATTTCGATCAGGCTGCCCGGATCGGGGCTGGTGGTGACGATGCCGTCGGCCTTTGCCGAGATCGCGGCGCGCACCGCCTCCTGCTGCGAGGCAACGTCGCCATTGTGGAACGAGGTGTTGACGGTGTTGCCGGTGTCCTTCGCCCATTGCTTGGCGCCGGCCAGGAAGTAGGTCCAGACCGGGTCGGCCGGGCCGCCATGCGAAATCCAGTAGAACGTCTTGGCCTGTGCCGCCGCCGGAACGGCCAGCGCCACAATCAAGCCAAGCACGAGTAATCGTAGCCTCGTCAGCATTTGCTTTCCTCCCATGTTGAAAAACGACCTCCACGTCCGGCGATGATCCGGGCCATGCCCTTGATCCTCTCCTCCTGCCAGCGCCGACCCGGATGCGCAGAGCATCTTCTTTTGCGGCCGATGGCAAGCCTCCATCCGCTCAATGGATGGTGGCGCGATGCAACGCGCCATCAGCGATCCCATCAGATCGCATCAGTTAGAGAGCAATTCCAGGAAAAGTGTGAAACGGTTTTCCGCCCGGAATTGCGTCAAACCAAGAGATAGAGATATTCCCCGGCAAGCAGGCGGGGCTTAAACTCAGGCGCGCGGATTTTCCTGAAAGCGCTCGGCCTGGCGGTTGCGCAGCACCTTGGCCAGCCGGTCGAGCGCGAGCGTCAGCACCATCACCGCGCCGATCACGAACGGGCTCCATGCGGCGTCGATGCCGAACAGGGTCACGCCGCTCAAGATGACCTGGACGATCAGCATGCCGATCACCGCACCGAAGACGGTGCCGCGCCCGCCGGAAAGCGAGGTGCCGCCGATGATCGCCGCGGCAATCGCCATCAGCACGAAACCGCCGCCTTGGTCGACGTCGGTAACGGGAGAGCCAAGCCACAGCGCGCCCGCCAGCCCCGAGATGACGCCCATCAGCACCAGCGTCTGCAGCCGCACAGCACCTGTCGGGATGCCGGCATAGAGCGCCGCCTGCGGATTGCTGCCGACGGCCTGGATCCGGTAGCCGAAGCGGCTGCGGTGAAGCACGAGGTGCATCACCACCGCCATTGCGACGAAGACAAAGACAGCCGTCGGCACAAGGCCGAACAGCTTGCCGTGAACGATCTCAAAGAAGTCGCCGCCTGGGCTGGCCGGAGCTGTCGCTTGCATCTTGACGGCCACCGCCGCCAGGCCCCGGAACATTGCAAAGGTGCCCAGCGTAACGACGATGGCCGGCAGTCGCAGCGCCACCACCAGCAGGCCGTTGATGAGGCCGAGCCCGGCGCCGAGCAGCACGCCGGCAAGGGCGGCAAGCCACGGGTCGATGCCGGCGGCCAGAAGGAATGCGGTGAGAAGGGCCGCGAGATGGAATATCCAGCCGACGGAAAGGTCGATCTCGCGGAGTGCGAGCACGAACACCATGCCGATCGCCAGCATGCCGGGATACGCAGCGGTTTCCAGCAACGACAGCACATTGGCCTCATCGAGGAAATCCGGCCGGGCAAAGCCTGTAATCGCCACCAGGACAACGAGCCCGATGAGCGGCCTGAGTTCGACGGGCAGGCGAAGGCTGCGCTTCGGGTGGGCAGCCGAACCGGCAAGCTGTAGCATGGGATCCAATCGTGTCATGCCATGGCTCCCACGAGTTTCTTTTTCGGCCGCTCCGCCTCCGGCATCTCGCCGGTGGTGGTCAGTTGCAGCACTGTCCTTCGCTTCATCTCGGCGCCGGACAGCTCGCCGGCGACCCGACCGCAGTGGAAGACAAGGACGCGGTTGCTGAGGTTGGTCAGTTCGGACGGCTCGACCGAACGCAGCAAAACGATACAGCCATTGGCTGCCATCTGCCGGATCAGCGCATAGATCTTGCGCTTGGCAGCCGCCTCGATACCGCCAGCCGGATTGTCTAGGAGCAGCACTTGCGGCGCCGTCTCCAGCCATTTGGCGATTACGATCTTCTGCTGATCGCCGGCCAGCAGCGAATTCACCGGCGCGTCCGGCAGGCCCTTGATGCGCAGCGCATCGATCTGCCTTGCGGCGGCGGCGATCGCGGCCTTGGGCGAGTAGCGGCGAGACCCCCAGTTGCGGGCGCCGGTAGCGATGTTGCCTATGTTGAAGGCCAGCGACCGGTCGGGCATCAGGCCGTTGCACAGGCGGTTGGCCGGCACCAGGCCGATGCCGCGCCGCGCCGCTTCGGTCGGATTTCCAGGCAAGCCGTAGCCGTCGGGGAGCCGCACCCTGCCGCTTTGCGCCTCGCGCAGGCCAAACAGCATCTCGAACAGGTGTTCAACGCCTGACCCCTCAAGCCCGGCCAAGCCGAGGATCTCGCCGGAGCGGGCGGTGAAGCTGACGCCGGAAATCCGGCCGCCGCTCAGACCCTCCACCGTGATCCGCGGCCTTATCGTGCTGGCATTGGCCGGCAGTGCAGGCGGGAACAGGCTGCCGCGCTGCTGGCCGATCATGGCGTCGATCACATCGGCTTCGCTCAACGCCGAACGCTCACTTGTCAGCACGTCACGGCCGTTGCGCATCACGGTGACCTGGTCTGCGATCGCAAACACATCCTCCAGCCGGTGCGAGACATAGAGCACGCTCGTGCCCTTGGCCTTGAGGTCACTTAGTACGGTGAACAGGTGCTCGGTCTGGCGCCGGTCGAGCGCAGAATTCGGTTCATCGAGGATCAGCAGCCTCGGGCCTTCCAGAATTGCGCGGCCGAGTTCGACATATTGCCGTTCGCCCATGCCGAGTTGTCCCACAGGAGCGTGGACATCGAGGTCGAGCTTGAGTTGCCGAAGCAAGGTGCGGCTGCGTGCCTCCATCTCGCGCCTGGAGACGAAGCCATTGCGCAACGGCTCGCGATTGACGAACAGATTGGCCAGTACCGAGCGGTCGGCAAACAGGCCGAGCCCCTGGTGGACGACGCCGAAGCTGTGCTTGCGTGCAGCGATCGGGCTGTCGACGGTGACTATCTGGTCGCCGACACGGATGGTGCCGCTGTTGGACCGGAGCACGCCGGCAAGCACCTTCACCAGCGTCGACTTGCCGGCGCCGCTTTCACCGACGACAGCATGGATCGTCCCCTGTCCGACAGACAGGTTCATATCCCTTAGCGCGAAAACGCCGCCATAACGCATGGCGAGATTGCGCACCGATATCATCGGCAAACCGAGCATGCGATTCGGCCCCCACAGACCGCGCCCCGATCCTGGAGCGAATTTCCGATACAGTCACCCGGATTCCGCTAACAAACGGCTTACGAATCCCGGACAGGAACGTTTACCGGCTAGCCGTTCGTCCCGCTGCTCCGAAATCAGATCAGGTCGGCCTTGGCTAGGTCCCGCATGAGATGGCTGGCGCCGTAGGTCCAGTGCGGGCAATCGGGCGACAGAAGCACCCGGTTGACCAGCGCGCCGAATTTCTCCGACGAGATGGTGACGATGTCACCGACCTTGTGGGTGAATCCCTTGCCCTTCTCGCCGCGATCCTTCGACGGCACGAACATGGTGCCGAGATAAAGCGCCAAGCCGTCGGGATACTGGTGGTGCGGCCCCATGGCGGCCGCGACCAGTTCTTCGGGCGAACGGCTGATCTCGGCCATCGAGCTCGCGCCCTCCAGCGAAAACCCGTCCTCGCCCTCGACCTTCAGCCGCACAGTGGCGCGCTTGACATCGTCGATGGAAAAGCTTGCGTCGAACAACCGGATGAAGGGCCCAAGCGAGGCCGAGGCATTGTTGTCCTTGGCCTTGCCGAGCAGCAGCGCCGAGCGTCCCTCGACGTCGCGCAGATTGACGTCGTTGCCGATGGTGGCGCCGACGATCTTGCCGGTGCTGGCGGCGATCATGGCGATCTCCGGCTCGGGGTTGTTCCAGGTCGACACCGGATGCAGCCCGACATCGGCGCCGAAGCCGACGGACGCCATCGGCTGGCATTTGGTAAAGATCTCGGCGTCGGGGCCGATGCCGACTTCCAGATATTGCGACCAGGCGCCGCGCTGGATGAGCTTGGCCTTGATCTCCATCGCCTCAGGCGAGCCGGGCTTCAGCTTGGACAGATCGTGGCCGATCAGCCCGGCAATGTCGGCGCGGATGGCGTCGGCCTTTTCCGCCGAACCGCGCGCCTGCTCCTCGATGACGCGTTCGAGCAGGCTGACCACGAAGGTCACGCCCGACGCCTTCACCGCCTGCAGGTCGACAGGCGAGACCAGATAGGGTTTTGCCGGGTCGCGGGTGGCCTGAAAACTGTTGGCGGCGATCGCGTCGAGCGAGCCGATCGGTTCGCCCTTGGCAGAGCGCACGTGTCCGGCCGGATCGGCCATCTCGCAGATGTCGCGCACTGTGGGTGCGGTGGTCGAGGTGACGTCGAAAACGATGCCGTCGCGCACGGTGACCACCAGCGGATGCGAGGCATCGCTTGCCCTGGCTCGGCCGATGAAGAGCCCGTCGGCGGGAAGCTGCGTTGGGTTCGTCATGGCTTACGGTCCTTTGATGATCGAGATGGCAGCTGGGCCGCTGCACTTTCACCGGATTCACGCCAAAGGTCTATCCCGTGGCGCAGGCAATTGTCAGTTCTGACATGAGGCCCGCTCTTTCAAAAAAATGAAACTGGAACTAGAATTTTCATTTTCCGCATACTCCAGGTGAAGCCTTGCCCGCACCGTTTTCCGTTCCGATCTGGCAGAAGCCGCAGACCGCATCCGCCTTCCAGTCGCTCGTCCCGGCGCCGGTTGACGTTGCCATCATCGGCGGCGGCTTCATGGGCCTGTCGACCGCCTTGCACGCAGCCCGGCTCGGTCTCGGTGTACAGGTGCTGGAGGCTGGCGAGATCGGCCAGGGCGCCTCGGGCCTCAATGGCGGCCAGGTCATTCCCGGCCTGAAATATGATCCCGAATGGCTGCTCGAGCATTTCGGCCCCGAGCGTGGCCAAGCGCTGGTCGATTTCGCCGCCTCGACGGCGGATACGGTGTTCGATCTCATCCAAGACGAAAAGCTGGCGGTGCCGTTCACCCGCAATGGCTGGATCCAGGCCGCGCATACCGAAACCGCATTGAAAGCGGCGGCGAACAGGGATCGTCAATGGCGGGCGCGTGGCGCCGATGTCCGGCTTCTGAATGAAAGCGAGATCGCCGCTATGACCGGCGCGCAAGGCTATCTCGGCGGCTGGCTCGACCGCCGCGCCGGTATCATCGATCCGCTCGCCTATACAGTGGAACTGGCGCGCATCGCCGCCGCCGCCGGCGCCAGCATTGCCGAGCGGCAGAAGGTGGTGAAACTCCGCAAGGAGGCCGGCCTTTGGCGTGTCTCAACCGAAAGCGGCGCCGAGGTGCGGGCGAAAGCGGTTGTCCTGGCGACGAACGCCTATACTGATGGACTGCTTCCGGGCCTCGCGGAAACGATCGTGCCGCTGCATTCCTTCCAGGTCGCGACCGCGCCGCTGTCATCCAACCTTGCGGCGACGATCCTGCCGGAAGGGCAGGCGGTGTCCGACTCCAGGCGCATTCTCGTCTACTACCGCAAAACAGCCGACGGCCATCTGGTGCTTGGCGGCCGCGGCCGCATGGCGCGGCCGAGGAGCGAGGCCGACTGGGCGCATCTGCAGCACGCGCTGGTGCGGCTCTATCCGGCGCTCTCCGATGTCGTCATCGAGAAGCGCTGGTTCGGCCGCGTGGCGATGACACCGGATCACCTGCCGCACATCCATGAGCCGGAAAAGGGCCTGCTCGCCGTGGTTGGTTGCCAGGGCAGGGGCGTCGGCCTGATGACCGCGCTGGGAAAACGCATGGCGGGCTACCTCGCGGGCGGCGATGTCAATCAATTGCCGTTCCCGCTGTCGCCGGTCCGGCCGATCCCGTTCCACGCCTTCCGCCAGGTCGGCGTCGCCGCGACCATCGCCTGGTACCGGATGCTCGACGCCTTCGAGCGCTGATTGGGTGCCGGTCGCCTAGGCCTCGTGGATTCAGCTTGACAGTTTCACAAATATGAAAAAAGCTAAGCCGATTTCATATTTCCGTTGAGCAGTCCGATGTCGAGCATCGTTGCAACAGAAGCGCCGGCAGGGTCGTCCCGAGGCTTCCGCTTCGCCATGTTGCTGCCGGGCGGGCTGGTCACCTTGTTCCTGATCCTGTTTGCCCTTGGCCTTGTGCTCTTCCTCTCACTTCGCGGCAATGACGGTTCGCTGCTCGGCGCCGGCTTCACGGCAGGCAACTTCATCACCGTGGTCTCCGATCCGCTCTACTGGACGGTGACGCTGCGCTCGCTGGTGATCGCCGGCCTGGTGACGCTGGCGACCGTCGTCACCGCCTATCCCGTCGCCTACTATCTCGCTTTCTATGCCGGCCGCCGCCGCAGCCTGCTTTTGTTTCTGGTGACCCTGCCGTTCTGGACCAGCTATCTCCTGCGCGTCTTCGCCTGGAAGATCGTGCTCGCCTACAACGGCGTCTTGAACTCGGCGCTGATCGAAAGCGGCATCTGGTCGGAGCCGACGCTGGCCTTCCTCAACACGCCGGCGGCGGTGGTCGTCACGCTGGCGCATGCCTATGCGCCCTTCGCCATCCTGCCGATCTATGTGGCGCTGGACACCATCCCGAAATCACTGCTCGAAGCCGCCTCCGATCTCGGCGCCAGACCGTTCACGGCGTTTCGCCGCGTCGTCTTGCCCAATTCGATGCCGGGCGTTCTGGCGGCCGCCCTCGTCGTCTTTGTGCCGACGGTCGGCGACTATGTCACCCCGGCCATGGTCGGCGGTCCCGCCAGCACCATGATCGGCACATTGATCCAGTCGCAGTTCGGCAAGGCCAATGACTGGCCGTTCGGGGCGGCACTTTCAGTCTGCGTGATGCTGGTCATCCTCTGCGTGGTGCTGGTCGCACGCGGCGCCGACCGCAAATTCGGCAGCCGCACATGAGCGCGGCGCGGAGAGATGATGGCCGCGGCTGGCTCGGCGTCTATGTGCTTGCCTATCTCGTCTTCCTCTATCTGCCGGTGCTGTTGATCCCGCTGTTTTCCTTCAACAACTCCATCCAGGCCGCGTTTCCGCTGCAGGGCTTCACGCTCGAATGGTATGCCACGCTCTATGGCAATCCGGCGCTGTCCGGCGCGCTTTTGAACAGTCTCGTCATTGGCGTCGTGGCCGCCGCCGGCGCCACGCTCTGCGGCATCACCGTCTCCTATATGGACCTCTACGGTCGTTCGCCGCTCGCCGCCACCATCAGCGCCATCTCCAGGCTGCCGATCCTGATCCCCGGCGTCATCGTCGGCATATCGTTGCTGATCCTCGTCAATCTCATCGGCCTCGGCCCGTCGCGCATCGCCATCGTTCTCGGCCACATACTGGTGGCGCTGCCGACCACCGTGGTGATCATGCGCAGCCGGTTTGCCGCAATTCCGAAAACCATTCGCGAGGCCGCACTCGATCTCGGCGCTTCCGACTGGACGACCTTCCGGCGGGTGATGTTGCCGCTCTCGCTGCCGGCCATCGTCTCGGCCTTCATGCTGGCCTTTCTGATTTCCTTCGACGAGTTCATCGTCGTCTTCTTCCTCGCCGGCACCGAGCCGACGCTGCCGCTCTACATCTGGAGCCAACTGCGTTTTCCTCGCTCGCTGCCGACCGTGATGGCGCTGGGGACAGCTATCCTTGCTGTGTCCGTCATCATCGCCGGCATCGCCGAAATCCTGCGCCATCGCGGGCTGAGCACAGCCCGTCGGACGGCGCCCACCAGTCCAGCCTGACCCATAACAAAAGAGGAGAACCGAAATGGCATTCGACCCGAAATCAATTACTGGGCTGAAATCGATCACTGGCCCGAAATCGATCACTGCAAAGACAGCCCGCACCGGGCTTGCCGCGCTTGCAATCGTCCTGTCGTCGACTGTCGCCTTCGCCGCCGACAAGCTGCAATATTTCACCTGGTCCGGCTATGAACTGCCAGACTTCAACAAGAGCTTCCTGACGGCCCATCCCGATGGCGTCGAGGCCTCGATCTTCGGCGACGACGACGATGCCTTCACCAAGGTCAAGGCCGGCTTCCGCCCCGATATCGCCCATCCCTGCTACGACAAGGTGGCGCGCTGGAACAAGGAAGGCCTGCTGCAGCCGATCGATACCAAGCGCATCAAGAACTGGGATTCGATCTTCCCGGTGTTCAAGAACCTGCCCGACATCCAGGCCGGCGACGGCAAGGTCTGGATGGTGCCGTGGGATTGGGGCAACACCTCGATCCTCTACCGCACCGATCTGGTGAAGAACCCGGAAGCGAGCTGGAACCTTCTGTGGGACAAGCAATATGCCGGCCGCATGGCGACCATCGATGCCGTGCATGACACGCCGATCGTTGCAGCACTTCTGGCCGGCGTAAACCCCTTCGATATGACGCCGGAGCAGATGGACAAGGTGGCGGAAAAGTTGCGCGAGCAGCGTCCCCTCCTCTCCAACTACACCACCGACATGACCTCGGTCGAACAGGCGCTGGCCAGCGGCCAGCTGGTCGCCGCCATGACCTGGAACGCGTCGGCAACCTCGCTGAAGAAGCAGGGCGTGCCGGTCGAGTTCATGAAGCCGAAGGAGGGCATGCTGACCTGGGCCTGCGGCTTCGTCATGCTCAAGGACGCCAAAAACGTCGACCTCGCCTATGACTTCATCAACAGCCGGCTCGACGCCGACTCGGGTAAGTACCTGATCCAGGCCTACGGCTATGGCAGCTCGCTCAGCACCGCCTTCGCCGGCGTGGCGAAGGACGAACTGGACAAGCTGCAATTGCCGGCGGACCCGGAGGTGATGCTGAAGACCACCATCTTCACCGGCCCGATGAAGCAGAACGACGATGTGGCGAAGATGTTCGAGAAAGTGAAGGCGGGCGGCTGAGGGATCCATCGCCGACGGTTGCGCTGCCCCTCACCTGCCTGCCGGCATCCTCTCCCCGTATAGTGACGGGGAGAGGGCGCTGTCACCAGCGATTTCGCAAATCGCAAACGTTGCAGAAATGGCGCCGAGTTTGCGACCAGCCGCTTTCTCCCCGTCACTATACGGGGAGAAATGTCCGGCAGGACAATGAGGGGCAGCGCCGACGGCAGGTAATTGTGACTAATCTCCTGAAGCCCGCGGGTCTTGCCGCCGCGCCAAAGACTGCAACAAGGACCAACTGATGGACATGCTTGAAGCGAAACCAAAGGCCGACGCCGACATTCGCGTCGGCCGGCGCGTGCGGGCGCTGCGGCTGGAGCGCAATTTGTCGTTGGCCGAGCTGGCAGCAAAAGCCGGCGTCTCCATCGGTGCGCTGAGCCAGATCGAGCGCGGCCTGTCTTCGCTGCGCGTCAAGGTGATCTGGCCGCTTGCGGCCGCGCTCGACATCGAGCCTTCGGCGCTGATCACCGACGGCAACGAAGCCGCCAACGATCTCTATTGCGTGCGCGCCGACAAAAGGCGGCAGCTCCTGGTCAAGTCGGAAGGCATCGCCAAGGCGCTGCTGTCGCCGCCGGGCGCGGCGCTGACCGGCCTCTTGGTGACGGTGGAAGCCGATGGCGGCACGGCGGAAGCCTATGCGCATATCGGCCACGAATTCGGCTATGTCGTCTCGGGCGAGGTCGAACTGGTGGTGGACTCAACAAAATACGTGCTGAAGAGCGGCGACTCCTTTGCCTTCAAGAGCACGCTTCTGCACGCCTTCCGCAATCCCGGCACCGAGCCTTGCGAAATCCTCTGGGTCAACACCACCAAACCCTCGGAGGTGCGCGATGGCGCCTGACGCCCTGGTGCGGCTGGACACGGTCTCGAAGGTTTTCCCCGGCGGCATTGTCGGGCTCGAAGCCGTCGATCTCGCTATTATCAGCGGTGAGTTCATCACGCTGCTCGGGCCGTCGGGCTGCGGCAAGACCACCAGCCTGCGCGTCATTGCCGGTTTCGAAAGCCCCTCGGGCGGCAAGGTGCTGCTCGATGGTCGCGACATCACCGCGCTGAGGCCCTTCGAGCGTCCCGTCAACACCGTGTTCCAGGATTATGCGCTGTTCCCGCATATGAACGTCGCCGAGAATGTCGGCTTCGGCCTGTCGCTGCGCAAACTGTCCGGCGCAGAGCAGGCAAAGCGCGTCCGCGAAGCCCTCGACATGGTCGGCCTCGCCGACAAGCTCGGCGCCCGCGTTTCCGAACTGTCGGGTGGCCAGCGCCAGCGCGTCGCGCTCGCCCGCGCCATCGTCTGCGAGCCGCGCGTGCTGTTGCTCGACGAGCCGCTGTCGGCGCTCGATGCGCATCTGCGCGAACAGATGCAGGTCGAACTGAAGCGGCTGCAGTCGCGGCTCGGCACCACCTTCGTCATGGTCACCCACGACCAGACCGAAGCGCTGTCGATCTCCGACCGCATCGTCGTCATGAACAAGGGCCGCATCGAACAGATCGCGCCGCCGGCCACGCTCTACGACCGGCCCGCGACGAAATTCGTCGCGAGCTTCATCGGCACGATGAACCTGCTGCAATCGCGCTTCATCGGCCGCGATGGCGACCGCCTGCGCTTTGCCGCCGGCGGGCTCTCGCTGGAGGCAACATCCGAAACCGGCGACACGCCCGGCGAAGGCACTGAGCGCACCATCGGCGTTCGCCCCGAGGACTTGCTGGCCACCACCGATGCCGCCGCCGGCACCGCGCCGGCGCGCGTCAACTCCATCGTCTTCCACGGCCGCACGCTGCGGCTGCATGCTGAGCTCGGGCAGGGATTGCCGGTGGTGATCGATGCGCCGCGCCAGGCCGAGGGCTTTCAATTCAGCGTCGGTGACGTGGCGCATATCAGCCTGCGCCGTGGTGCCAACTGCCCTATGCTGCCAAGCTGATCCAACCCAATCCCTTCATCGACGGTTGGATTTAACCTGCTGTGAAGATCGCCAAGGTGGAATTAAGTGTGAATTGACTCGCAAAGGAACATATTCCTACTTTGCGGGATGCCCGAACTAAGCACCCGACCGCGCCGAAATGTGCAAACCCTCTGCTTGGCGCATGAAGTCGGGCAGCTAATTCGTGTTCGATGTCGGAACTGCAACATCACTCGACACTATCTGCCTGGCGATCTCGCAAAGCTGGTTGGTGATATCCCCTTTTGGGATGTGGAGCGGCACATGCGGTGCGAGCGCTGCAAAGGTCGTGAGCTCGATGCAGGCATCATTCTGCCAAGCGCTGCTGAACGCCTTAAAATTCGCGTCAGACGTCTTGTCGAAATCCGCATGGTTCGCCGGGTAATCTGGCGAGACGACGATTGAGGAGAGCCGATTTCGGGCTAAAACAGAGACCCTTGGGCCGGGGCCTGTGGTGGGAACTTGATCTGTGTGGCTGGCTTCTCAACGATCACCAACGCGTCGTTGGGCGCCGTCCGCTGCAAACGCCGTGCTTCCGACCATGGCGCCGTCAGCCAAGCCTCGGTTTCCTCCGGCGTGGTGAGGATCACGGGCATAGCCTTCTCATGTATCGGCGCAATGAGAGCATTAGGCTTGGTGGTCATGAAGGCGTATAGCTCGAAGTCGCCGGGACCGTCCTTGACCTTTCGCACGCCCTGCCAAGACGTCCAGAAACCAGCGAAGAAGAACAGCGGCCGGCTCTCGCCACGGGCAAACCAGTAATTTCGCTGGATTCCTGTTTCCGGGTCTTTATCGTTCGCCGCAGGGCTGGGCTCGGCAAAGCTGGTCACCGGCACGACACATCTGTGCTCGACGCCCACATATTGCTGCCAGTGCGAATATTGCGGATTGCGAACGTTGGTGGTGCCGTAGTCGGCCTTACCTTTCATGCGCTCGGGCGGCGTTGGCAAACCCCAAAGCAGTTTCGCCAGTTCACGCTCCCCATCCGTCCTGTTGCGAACGACAAGCCCAGGTTGATTGGGATAGACATCAAGCGAAGGTTCGAGGTTGCCGCTGATATCGCGCAATGTGCGGGTCCATTGGCGGACCGCCTCTTGCGTCGTCGTGATGTTGTAGAGGTTGCACATGCACCCAGCATTGCGGAATTGGCTTTTGTCTGCAACCGAAGTCGCTGTCCGACGCCGCCGCAATCGTCGTCACACAGCCGCGCTATATCATCGTCCTGACACACCTTGTCAGCTGTCGTGCGGGTAAAGGTGGCGGGCCGGCAAGCGCTTCCCTACTTCAAACCAGTCTGAACAGGAGGAACACACATGACCATCGCGGATGTTGCCAAGGATTTCACTGAAATGCTCCAGCAGGGGGATCACCTGGGTGCTGGTGAAAAGTACAATGCCGATGATATCGTCAGCCTCGAAGCCATGGAGGGGCCGATGGCCATCGCCCGTGGCAAGGAGGCTCTCAGGCAAAAGGGCGAATGGTGGCAAGAGAACCACGAAGTCCATGGCGGCTCTGTCGAAGGCCCCTATGTCAACGGCGACCAGTTCGCGGTGCGCTTCAAGTTCGACATAACGCCCAAGGCCACCGGCGAACGGGTCACCATGGACGAGGTTGGCCTGTACACGGTCAAGAACGGCAAGATCACCGAAGAGCGCTTCTACTACTGAGCCCGGGTGCCGTCGGGTTCCGGCGCGCGCTTCGCTGCACGACCCAAAAACCAGGCGGCCGGGACAAAGTCCTGGCCGCAGTGGGAAAAGCTCAAATGGTCTTCACATACTGCGCCAGCTGATCGGCCACCGTGCCCCAGCCGTCGAAGAACCCCATCTCTTCATGATTGTTGCGGGTAGCCTCGTCGCGATGGATGGCCGTTGCCGTGTAGCGCGTGCCCTTGTCATCCGACTGAAGCGAAATGACTGCGGTGATGAAGGGCTCGCCCGAGGGCCGATAGCCCGGCAGCAGCGCATCGGTCCACACCAGCCGCTCGTTCGGCACGATCTCGAGATAGCAGCAATGGCGGTCGTTGACCTCCTTGCCGTCGGGCGATTGCATGCGCGTCCGGAACAGTCCGCCCGGACGAAGGTCGATCTCGCAATCGGTGATCAGCCAGGGCTTGGGCGTGAACCATTGCTTGACATGCTCCGGCACCGTCATGGCGCGCCACAAGAGTTCGCGCGGCGCGTCGAGCATGCGCTCCAGCACAAGGTCCAGTCTGGGGTCGGGCTTGAAGGGATAGCTCACTTTTCTTGCTCCTTGAGGCTCATCACATAGGCGTCGAATTGATCGAGTCGGCGCTCCCACAGCGTGCGCTGTTCGGCCAGCCAGTTTTCGGCGAGCTGCAGCGGTTCGGGCGCCAGCTGATAGGTCCTGGTGCGGCCGATTTTTTCCGATCGCACCAGACCGCAGCCTTCCAGCACTTTCAGATGCTCGATGAAGGAAGGCAGCGCCATCTCGAAAGGCTGCGCCAACTCGCTGACCGAGGCCGGACTGCGGTTCAACCGCTCGACCACGCGCCGCCGCGTCGGGTCAGCCAGCGCGCGGAAGATGCCGTCGATCGGCGGGAGACTTGTAGTTGGGGCGTGGAGGCTTGGCATGGGCGATCCTGAGGTCCGTCGACGGGTATAGAAAGATACTTAGGAAAATTCCTTAGTATTGGCAAGCCCTAAAAATGGGCTGATGTGACCGGGGTGCTGGCAAAGCGGGAAGGACGGTTTTAGGCTGTCCGGCGGATTCGACCACCAGCCCAAGGGAAGTGCGTTTTGACGATCACCATGTACGGCATCACCACCTGCGACACGATCAGGAAGGCGCGCACCTGGCTGGAGGGCCACGATGTGCCTTACCGTTTTCACGACTACCGGGCCGAGGGGATCGACGCGGGCAGACTGGATGGATGGATCGGCAAGGTTGGCTGGGAAAAGCTGCTCAACAAGGGCAGCACGACCTTCCGCGAACTGCCCGACAAGCACAAGCAAGGGCTCGACGAGAAGAAGGCCAGGAAGCTGATGCTGGCCAACCCGACGATGATCAAGCGCCCGGTGCTCGAGGTCGGGGATCAGATTTTGGTGGGGTTCAAGCCGGAGGCTTATGAAGGGGTGGTGAAGTAGCGTAGCCCTGCCTCGTCAGCCTATGGCGTAGCAAGGAGCGAAGCGACGCAGCGCAGACCCGAGGATGACGAACGCGTGGAGGGCGATCGCTAATTGTGAAGGCTTTCGCTTGCGGCGTATGCAGCGGTTCGCTGTCTCTCAACCCGTCCAGCGCAAATACCCCGCCAACGCCACCGCATTGTTATGCGCCTCGTCATGTGCGCCATAAAGCAGCGTCACCTTGGCCTTGCCGAGCAAGCCACGCAGTTTCGCCACCGCTTCTCTATTCCCATCCAGCTCGACCGAATACCGCACCTGAAACTCCGCCCATCGCGCCGGCTCATGTCCGAACCACCTCCGCAATTCATCGCTCGGCGCGATCTCCTTCAGCCACAGCGTCAGCGCGGCATCCTCCTTGCTGATGCCGCGCGGCCAGATGCGATCAACCAGCACCCGATGCCCATCATCGGGCGCGGGTGCTTCGTAAATTCGCTTGACCGTCAGGTCGAAACCCATCCGCCCTCCGCGAGCTTACGCCCACTCACCCTTGCGCATCACCGGCACCTTGCGGCCATCCTTGTGCACGCCGTCTATGTCGATCTTGTCGGAGCCGATCATCCAGTCGATGTGGATAAAACTCTTGTTGCCGCCGCGCTGGGCGATTTCGTCCTGGGTGAGCGAGGCGCCGTCGACGAAGCATTTTGAATAGCACTGCCCGAGCGCGATGTGGCAGGCGGCGTTCTCGTCGAACAGCGTGTTGAAGAACAGCAGGCCGCTGGCCGAGATCGGCGAGGAATGCGGCACCAGCGCCACCTCGCCGAGCCGGCGCGAACCCTCGTCGGTGTCGAGCACTTTCTTCAGCACGTCCTCGCCCTTCGAAGCCTTGGCCTCGACGATCCTGCCCTCTTCGAAACGCACCGAGATATCGTCGATCAGCGTGCCCTGGTAGGACAGCGGCTTGGTCGAGGATACACGGCCGGAGACGCGCCGTGCATGCGGCGTGGTGAAGACCTCCTCGGTCGGGATGTTCGGATTGCAGGTGACGCCGTTCTTGGCAGTCGAGGCGCCGCCCATCCATTCATGGCCATCGGCCAGCCCGACGGTGAGGTCGGTGCCCGGGCCGCTGAAATGCAGATCATGGAAATTGTGCTCGTTCAGCCACTTTGTGCGGCCGCGCAGCGCTGCATTGTGCGCCGTCCAGTTTGCGATCGGGTCTTCCACATCGACCCGTGATGCCGAAAAGATCGCATCGGCGAGCTTCACCACGGCGACATCGTCGGCATCGCCGGGGAAGACCTGTTTTGCCCAGGCGAGATCCGGGTAGGCGACGATGTTCCAGTTGATGTCGAAGCCGGTGATCTTTTCCAGCGCCGGCTGGTAGGCCATCGAGTTCGCCTTGTTGGCGCGCGCCACTTTCGCCGGGTCCTGCGCCGACAACAGCGACGGGTCCTCGCCGCGCACGGCAAGCCGCGCCGCATTGTTGGAAAAGGCCTTCGCCATGCCTTCATACATCCAGCCGGCGGCGCGGTCGAAGCCGGCATCCGCGCCGTAGCGGAAGCGCGCCAGCGTGATCTCGTCATCGTTGAAGATCGGCGTCACCAGGCCGGCGCCCGCTTTATAAGCGTGCTCGACGATGCGCCTGGTCAGCGGCAGTGCGGCGATCGACGAGGTCAGCACCAGATCCTGCCCCGGCTGCAATTGCAGCCCGACCTTGATGGCGACTTCCGCCAGCCTGTCGAGCTTCACCGGGTCGATCGTTGCGGAAACGCCGCGCGAATGTGTGGTCATGATCCTGCCTGCCTTGGTCCGGGAGTGAGAGTTCCAACATAGGCCGGCGCGGCTGTCCTTTCCAGCACCGTCGCGACGGACAGCCCTAGGCAGCGCTTTCCAGCGCGCTAAACTGCGCCACGGTCGCCGCGATTTCCTCGCGGATCCAGATCTTGAAATCGCGCACCTTGCGGCTTTCGGTCTTGGTCGCCGAGGTCACCAGCCAGTAGCCGAGGCCGCTCTGCGCCCGCACGCCGAAAGGCGCGACGAGGCGGCCGTCGGCCAGCGCATCGGCGGCCAGCAATTGCCAGCCGAGCATGACGCCATGGCCGGCGATCGCCGATTCCAGGCACAGCATCGGGTCGGTGAAGCGCGCGCCTTTGCGGAAGGTGACCGGCTCGGCTCCGGCGGCCTTGAACCAGCTCTCCCAGTTGACCATCGCCCGTTCGTCGGTGATGGCGCAGGTCTGTGCGAGGTCTTCGATCGACGTCAGCTTTTTGGCGATCACCGGCGCACAGACCGGAAAGACCTCCTGCGCCAACAAAAGTTCCGCCCGGCCGCCCGGCCATTTGCCGTCGCCGAGCCGGATGGCGATGTCGATGTCGGAACGCTCGAGATCGGCGAGCCGCACCGAGGCGTCGATGCGCAGCAGCACGTTGGGATGGCGGTCGAAATGCCGCGACAATCGCGGCAGCAGCCATTTCGAGGCGAAGGCCGGCGCCACCGAAACCACCAGCGTGCACTGGCTTGCCTCGTCGGCCAGCGCCACCGCCTGCGCCAGCTCGCGAAAACCGGCGCCCAGCCGGGCGGAAAAAACCGTGCCGAACTCGGTCAGCACCAGCCCGCTCGCCGTTCGTTCGAACAGCGCCTGTCCAAGCTGCTTTTCGGTGCGGTTGATCTGCTGGCTGACGGCGCTGACGGAGACGTTGAGCTCGCCGGCAGCGGCCGCCAGCGAGCCGAGGCGGGCGACGGTTTCGACGGCGCGCAGGCCGTTGAGATGGACGCGGTTCAGCATAGCCATTCCAGTTTTTCTAAACCGGCGCGGCTGAAATCTCAATTGAAAGACAGCCCGACAAGGCAGATTTTAGTGGGACAGTCAGACCGAGGAGGCGAGGATGACGATCGTATCATTGTTCAAGATCTTAGCCGCTGCCGGCCTCCGGCCGGACCGCTATGATGGGATGCACGGCGGCGATGTCATCGACTGGGTTACCGACCCATTGTCGCATCCGGTGCTGGACACCATGTCGGAACGCGAACTCGGAGATATCCCGTTCCGGCTGACGGCGCGCCGCACCGCCTACGAGACCGGGGCGGTCGGCTGCGGCTGAGATGCGGGGGCGTTAGTCGCGCCCGCTGGCCCAACACAAAGCGGATTGTTTCATCGGTCGCCAATTCTATGGTGCGCTGCAATGAACGCCGCTCCATCACCCTTGCGCCTTGCTCTCGCTGGCATGATCGCCATGGCCGTCGCCATGGGCATTGGCCGTTTCGTCTACACGCCGATCCTGCCCGGCATGATGGAGGAGCTGCATCTGTCGCCGGCTGATGCCGGCTGGATCGCGTCGGCCAACTACCTCGGCTACCTCGTCGGCGCGCTTGCGGCGGCCGGCGGCTGGGCGCATGGGCGCGAGCGCCTGCTGATGTTTGGCGGCCTTGCCGCCAGTGCTGCGCTCGCCGCCCTGATGGGGCTGAGCGAGACGATGACCGCCTTTGTCGTCCTCCGCTTCCTTGCCGGTCTCGCCAGCGCCTTCGTCATGGTGTTCATGGCCTCGATCGTCTTCGGTCACCTGGCAGCCGCCAACAGAAGCGACCTGCAGGCGCTGCATTTCGGCGGCGTCGGCCTCGGCATCGCGGCATCCTCAGCGCTGATGGCGGTTCTGGTCACCGAACATGCCGGCTGGGCTTCGGGCTGGCTGTGGTCGGCAGCGATTTCCGCCGGCGGCCTTGCGATGGTCGCCTTGCTCGCCGGCGGCACCGCACCTGGCCGCGGCGTGGCCGACCGCGAACCGGCACTGCCGAGGGACCGGTCGTTGGCAAAAGTCATCGTTGCCTACGGCCTGTTCGGCTTCGGCTATGTGGTGACGGCGACCTTCCTGGTCGCCATCGTGCGCCAGGGCGGCGGCGGCCGCGTCTTCGAGGCAAGCGTCTGGATGGTCACCGGCCTTGCCGGCTTTCCCTCGGTCTGGCTGTGGCAGAAGGTAGCGGCACGGATCGGGCTTTATACCGCCTATGCCTTGGGCTGCCTGGTCGAGGTGGTCGGCGTCACCGCCAGCGTCGCCATCGGCGGCACCGCCGGGCCGCTGCTGGCGGGCGTCCTGCTCGGCGGCACCTTCATCGCCATCACCGCGCTCGGCCTGCAGACGGCAAGGCAGCTCGTGCCGGAGGCGCCGCGCCGGATTTTTGCGCTGATGACCGCTTCCTTCGGCATCGGCCAGATCGTCGGCCCGATCGTCGCCGGACTGCTGGCGCAAGCCTCGGGCAACTTCTTCCTGGCCTCGATCGTCGCTGCTGGCGTATTGCTGGTATCTGCTGGGATCACCTGGTCGGCCGCGCCAAAATCGCCATGATTGTGGTCTTGCTCGATGCCGGGCATCGGGTACGGGCATTTGCTTTCCACCTAATGTGTGACTTTATGCCCGCCGAACCCCGCTGATTTGCGCACCGACCGAGGATTTCACCACAGTGTTCGTATCCTTCTTCCCGCAGCCGAAGCTGTTTTTCATCTCGGCCGTCGTCTGGACTGCGGTTCTCGTGGCAGCCTGGTTCCTCGGTGCTGACCAGCTTGGCGCGTTTCTCGGCTTGCCTCCGGCTCTTGCCGACGCGCCGCCCATCATAGGCGTCTCGGTGTTCTGGTCGCCTCCGTTCCTCTGGTTCTACATCTACTATGCGCTTGGCGTTTTGATATTCTATGGCTTCTGGCACTGGTATTCTCCGCACCCGTGGGACCAATGGTCTATCCTCGGCAGTTCGCTGCTCCTGTTCACGACCTACTTTCAGGTGCAGGTAAGCGTGGCGATCAACGCATGGTATGGACCATTCTGGGACCTCATTCAGGGCATCGTTAGCAAAACGGTCAAGGCAACCGAGGCTGATCTTTACGCTCAAATAATCACTTTCCTCGGTATCGCTCTTGTCGCGGTTACCGTGTTCGTTTTGACAAACTTCTTCGTCAGCCACTGGGTGTTTCGCTGGCGCACTGCGATGAACAATTACTACATGTCCTATTGGCCGAAGCTGCGCCATATTGAGGGCGCTGCACAGCGTGTGCAGGAAGACACGATGCGGTTTTCCAAGATAATGGAAGACCTTGGCACTAGCTTCGTCGATTCCATCATGACGCTTATCGCTTTCATGCCGATCCTGCTCAGTTATTCTAAGCATGTCACAGAGTTGCCATTGATCGGTCATGTTCCTCAGCCGCTGGTTTTGGCTGCGATCTTCTGGGCAGTCTTCGGTACAGTCATCATTGCGACCGCAGGCATCAAGCTTCCTGGCTTGCAGTTTCGTAACCAGCGCGTCGAGGCAGCATATCGCAAGGAACTCGTCTACGGTGAGGACGATCCGGCCCGGGCGCAGCCGCCGACCGTCGCGGAGCTGTTTGCGAGTGTGCGGCAAAACTACTTTCGCCTGTATTTCCACTATGTGTATTTCAACGTGGTCCGCTATCTTTATCTTCAGACCAACAACGTCTTCTCCTACTTCCTGATGGTGCCTTCCATGATCGCTGGAACGCTGACGCTGGGTCTCATCAACCAGGTCAGTTCAGCCTTCAGTCAGGTAACCAACTCATTCCAGTATCTCGTCAATTCTTGGTCGACGATTGTCGAGCTTCTGTCAGTTCACAAGCGCCTTCGCGCCTTCGAGGCGACGATTCGCGGCGAGCCGCTGCCCGACATTGACCGCCACTTCATGGAGCGTCAGGAACAGGCAAAGGAACCCGACCCGGCTTGATCCTATTTGCACAGACGGTTGGCGGCTCAGCCGCCCACCGCCGCCTGCCTCTCGCTACCACGTTGCCGCTGCACATAATCGCGAAAACTGATGCATTCGACGTCGGCTTTCACGCACGTCTCGTCGGCAAAGCGCTCCAGCGCGTTCCAGTAGGCGCCGTCATTCATCAGCGTGAAATGGAAGCTCAGCACCAGCGGGATGCGCTTGCCCTGATATTGCTTGTCGAAGGCGGCGCGGAACGCCTGGTAGGTCCGATCGCTGAACTCGGCTGCCTGGCTCGGCCGCTCGAAACCGCCGGAGTGGCGGACATAAAGATTGTAGTCCATGGCGATCACCGGCCTGCCGCTCCGGCCTTCCGGGATCTGCGGCAGCGAAAAGCGAGTGAGGCCGCCGCTGGTCGGCGGCTCGACCGGGCCGTTCGAAACGCCGCTGGCGTCATAGTCGTAGCCTGCTTCAGCCAGGGCCTTGTAGAGCCCTTTGCCGGTCGAGAGGTAGGGTGCGCGAAAGCCGACCACGGCATGGGCAATAGCGCGCCAGCCTGCGGGCTCGGGCGCAATGCCGTTGATTGCATAGGCGTTCTCCAGAATGCGCTCGAACGATGCGAATTCCTTCAGCCAGTCGGCCTTGCTCCAGTCCTTGCCGTCGAAATGGCCGCAGCCATGGCTGGCGATGTCATGGCCTTCCGAAGCGGCGAGCCCGATCTGATCGAGCCGATCGGCGACGTCCTGCTTCGAAGCGGCAAAGCCGATGTTGGATTTGCCCGCGGACTTGGCCGGAGTTGTGTAGTCGGCCCGCGTCTGCGGCGACAGCAGGAAGACGCAGGACAAAAAGTAGGTGAAATGCGCGCCGGTGCGCTTGGCCAGCGCCCGGCTGCGGTGCCATTGCGAGATCTCCCGGGCGCTATCGAACGAGATGATGACGATTTGCTTCGGCTTTGCCGGGGCAGGCGGCGCCGGCGGGTCGGCGAAAGCCGCACCAGCCATGGCAAGCACGGCTGAGGAAAACGCAACAACGCGGGACAAACGTGGCATCGGCAATCTGGGCTTGATCTGGAGGCAGTCCAAGCCGGCTATCGGCAAAATGTGGCGTGGGTGCGATCAACGTCGGCAGCTATGCGCCCGGCGATTAGCCGATTTTCCTGCCGAGCCCCTTCCATGCCCGCGAAATTTCGCTAAAACGCGGGCTCAAGAAGCGCCCCTGTTAGGGCAGCAATGGTTTTGATTGATGTCCGACGACAGTTTTATCCGCGAAGTCAACGACGAGATCCGTCGCGAGCAGGCGCAGGCGCTATGGGACCGCTTTGGTCCGGCGATCCTTGGCCTCGCCATCCTGGTGGTGCTTGGCACCGCCGCCTTCGTCGGCTACCGCTATTGGGACGAGACCCGCGCCAACCGCTCCGGCGATGCCTTCTCGCAGGCGCTGAAGCTTGCCAATGACGGCAAGAGCGACGAGGCGCTGACCGCCCTCGAACAGCTGGAAAAGGACGGCTACGGCGCCTATCCGCTGCTCGCCCGCATGCGCGCGGCAACCGTCAAGGCCGACAAGGGCGACTTTGCCGCCGCCGTCGCCGATTTCGATGGCGTCGCCGCCGACAACGCCATTCCCCAGGGCATTCGCGACATGGCGCGCCTGCGGGCCGCCCTGCTGCTCGTCGATCACGGCTCCTTCGCCGACGTCTCCAGCCGCGTCGAGGCGCTGACCGCCGACAACAACACGCTGCGCCACACAGCGCGCGAAGCGCTCGGCCTTGCCGCCTGGAAGGAAGGCAAGACCCAGGATGCGCTGAAACTGTTCGACCAGATCGCTGCCGATGACGGCGCCCCGCGCAACGCGCGCCAGCGGGCGACGCTGATGTCGGAATTGATCCGCGGCTCGGGCGCGTCATGATACGCATCGCCCAAAGCCTGCCCTCGGGCCTGACCCAAGGGCGCGCTGCGGTTTGGGCGATGATATGGATAGCCGGATGAGCTTCAAAGTCGCCATTATCGGCCGGCCCAATGTCGGCAAATCGACGCTTTTCAACCGATTGGTGGGACGGAAGCTGGCGCTTGTCGACGACACGCCGGGCGTCACCCGCGACCGTCGCGTCCACGCGGCCAAACTCTACGATCTGCATTTCGATGTCATCGACACCGCCGGCTTCGAGGACGCCGCCGCCTCGACGCTGCCCGGCCGCATGCGCGCGCAGACCGAGATCGCGATCCGCGAAGCCGACCTGATCTTCTTCACCATCGACGCCAAGTCCGGGCTTTTGCCCGACGACCGCACCTTTGCCGAGATCGTGCGCAAGTCCGGCAAGCCGGTCGTGCTGGTCGCCAACAAGGCCGAGGCCAAGGGCGCCCAGGGCGGCATGCTGGAAGCCTGGGAACTGGGCTTGGGCGAGCCGATCCCGGTCTCGGCCGAGCACGGCCAGGGCATGCCCGATCTGCGCGACGCGGTGATCGAGGCGCTGGGCAAAGACCGCGCCTTCGGCGAGGAAGAAGACGAGGCCGAGGACGTCGCCGCCAGCGAGGTGCTGATCGGCGAGGACATCACCGATCCCGACGCCGAACCCGCCTATGACGACACCAAGCCGATGCGCATCGCCGTCGTCGGCCGGCCCAATGCCGGCAAGTCGACGCTGATCAACGCGCTGATCGGCGAGGAGCGGCTGTTGACCGGCCCGGAAGCCGGCATCACCCGCGATTCCATCTCCGTCGACTGGGACTGGCATGGCCGCCGGCTAAAACTGTTCGACACTGCCGGCATGCGCCGCAAGGCCAGGATCCACGAGAAGCTGGAAGTGATGTCGGTGCAGGACGGCTTGCGCGCCATCCGCTTTGCCGAGATCGTCATCATCGTGCTCGACGCCACCATCCCGTTCGAGAAGCAGGATCTGCAGATCGCCGACCTGATCATCCGCGAAGGCAGGGCGCCGGTCATCGCCTTCAACAAATGGGACCTGATCGACAATCCGCAGGAACTGCTGACGGAACTGCGCGAAAAGACCACACGGCTTTTGCCGCAGGTGCGCGGCATCCAGGCGGTGACGGTTTCGGCCGAGACCGGCCGCAGCCTCGACAAGCTGATGGATGCCGTCATCAAGACGCACAAGGTGTGGAACAGCCGCGTTTCCACCGGCAAGCTCAACCGTTGGCTGGAAAGCATTCTGGCGCATCACCCGCCACCCGCCGTCGCCGGCCGCCGGCTCAAGGTCAAATATGTCACCCAGGCCAAGACCCGGCCGCCGGGTTTCGTCGTCCAGTGCTCGCGGCCCGACGCGATGCCGCAATCCTACGTGCGCTACCTCTCCAACAGCCTGCGCGAAGCCTTCGACATGCCCGGCGTGCCGATCCGGATAGCGCTGCGGACTTCGGACAACCCGTTCGCGGGGAGAGCGAACAAGCGCAAGTGAGCGATGACGGTTGCGGAATTCTCCGCAAGATTGGCGGGACAGCACCCCCCTCTGCCCTGCCGGGCATCTCCCCCGCAAGGGGGGAGATCAGTCGTTTCGTCTTTGGAGCCTCTCTTGCAACGTTGAAAATTGGCGAAAGCATTCGCGAGATCCAATCTCCCCCCTTGCGGGGGAGATGTCCGGCAGGACAGAGGGGGGTGTGACGGAACGCTACGCTGGACAGCCGCTTCCGTCTAAGCGACCTCTCTCAACCGCTCGTCCTGCGGCAGCGCCGCCACCGCCGCGTGCCACAATATATCCGCCAGCCGCGCCGCCACCGGGTCCAGTTCGGCGTCTTTCTGGTGCAGCACCAGCGCCATGGTCGGCAGCGCGGGTAAGCCCAGCGTTTGCGGCGCCATCGCCCTGACATTGGCCGGCAGGCCGATATCGGTGCGGATCGTCAGGCCGAGGCCGGCGGCGACCGCCGCCCAGATGCCGCCAAGGCTGGGGCTGGAGAAGGCCATCCGCCACGGCAGGCCGGCGCGGTCGAGCGTTTCCGTCGTCACCGTGCGCAGCAGGCATGGCGCTTCCAGCGCCACCAGCGGCAGTGCCTCGCCCTCGCGCAGCCTGGTCTCGATCAGCTTTGCCGGCCCGATCCAGCGCAATTGCGCGTCGCCGACATGCCGGCTGTAAGGCAGCGCCTGGCCGCTGTCCCAGGCCAGCGCAATGTCGAGATTGCCTGATGTGATCCGCTCGGCGAGTTCATAGCTGCGCCCGATCCGCGCCTCGATCTTGACCTTGGGGTGCGCGCGGGCGAAGCGTCCGAGCACCTCCGGCAGCACCGCCTCGCCGAAATCCTCCTGCAGGCCGAGCCTGACCCAGCCTTCCAACTCGACATCGTGGATGGCCGAGGCCGCCTCGTCGTTCAACTCGAGCAGCCGCCTGGCATAGCCGAGCATGGTTTCGCCGGCTTCCGTCAACGCCAGTCCGCGGCCCGACTTGCGGAAGATCGGCGTCGCCGCCTGGTCCTCCAGCTTCTTCAGTTGCGCGCTCACCGCCGAGGTCGAGCGTCCAAGCCGGTCGGCGGCCTTGGCGAAGCTGCCGAGTTCCATGCCGGTGACGAAGCTTCGGAGGACATCGAGGTCGAAGGTTACGCGGCGCATCATAACGATCCTGTTTTTCGGGAGAAATTGTCAAAAACTTCCCGATATTTGGGATGAAGTTATGGCGGTAAAGACGAGGCGTCAAGGTCCCGAAAGGGCATCAACAGGAGTCCCGCCATGTCGATTGCCGACGCAAATTGTGAGCCAGGCCGGGTTGGCCGAGCCGCCGCCGTCACGTCGAAGGCTGAACGATTTCGCGCCAATCATCGTTGGAAGGTGCTTGGCATCGGCGTTGCCGCCAATGCCAGTTTCTCCGCAACCTTCGCCGGCATACCGGCGGCGGCGGTGTTTCTGCGGTCGGGCTATCACTTGAGCAATGGCAATCTCGGTCTGGTCCTCGGCCTTCTCGGACTGGGCGTCGCCTTGAGCGAACTGCCCTGGGGCCTGCTCACCGACCGCTGGGGAGATCGCGGCGTGCTGTTGACCGGCCTTGGTGCGACCGCGGCGTGGCTCGCCCTGATGGCGTTGTTCATCGTGCCCTCAGTGACCTATGTGCCTGGCGTCGCAATGCTGGCCGCGTGCCTTCTGGTCGCCGGCCTGCTCGGCGGCAGCGTCAACGGTTCCAGCGGCCGCGCCATCATGGCCTGGTTCCACGAAGGCGAACGTGGCTTTGCCATGAGCATCAGGCAGACCGCGGTGCCGCTCGGCGGCGGGCTCGGCGCGCTGGTCCTGCCGTCGCTGGCATCGGTGCACGGTTTCGCGGCGGTCTTCGGGCTGCTGGCCGCCATGAACGCCGTCTCTGCGCTGTTTGCCTGGCGGTGGCTGCACCAGCCGCCGGAACTGGACAATGCCGGCAGCATGGCCATGGCAAAGTCGGGCGGTCCGGCGCCGCTGCGCAATGTCGAGGTCTGGCGCATCGCCACCGCCATCGGCCTGCTCTGCTTTCCGCAAGTGGCGGTGCTCACCTTCGCCTCCGTCTTCCTGCACGATTTCGCCGGCATGGCCACGCTCACGATCAGCGCCAGCCTTGCCGCGGTGCAGACCGGCGCGATGGTGATGCGCGTCTGGAGCGGCCGCTACACCGACCGCAACGGCAACCGCCGCTGGTTCCTGCGCCTCTGCAGCATGACGAGCGCGCTTGGCTTCGCGGCCGTCGGCCTGCTGGTCCTGGCGGCAGGAGCCACGCCAGACGCCCATGCCGCGTTGATCCCGGCGATCGACGTGCTGCTGGTCGTTGCCGGCATTTCGGTCTCCGCCTGGCATGGCGTCGCCTACACCGAACTCGCCACGCTTGCCGGCGCCAGCCGCGCCGGAACCGCGCTCGGTCTTGCCAACAGCTTCGTCTTCATCGCCTTCTTCATGGTGCCGACAGCCATTCCGGCTTTGCTGCTCATCTGGTCGTGGCCTGGCGTCTGGCTGGTGGGCGCGCTCTGCGCCATGATTGCATGGCCAATTTTCCTGCGGCCGAACTGACGGGTTGGCCGGCCTGCAAGCGGCGTCCCATTTCGGGCCGCTTCGGAAAAACACGATCAACCGCGTTAACCCCGCATCAAGGTTAATGCTTCACTTTGGCTCTCCAGTGGCTCAGTGGCGTTTCTGGAGAGTTCCCCGTGCATCGACGTGTCCTGAAGCGGCTGGCCGCCGCCGCCGGTGAGAAAAAACGTTCCTTCGTATCGCCATTGGTCATCGGGCTCGGCATCTGGATCGGCTTTCCAACTGTCGTCGCCTACCAGGACATGGGCAGCTTGATTTCCGGCCTCGAAGCCTCGGGCACCCGCTGGAACTCTTATGTCGAGCGCTCCGTCGCCGGCTCGGTTCATGCCGCCGAAATGCCTTTCATCGATTCCGTCACCACCGGTTCGCTCTCGGGTTCGGGCGTGCGCCTGCCCGGCGTCGGCAAGGTCTCGTTTCGCGGCAAGGGCAATGTCGCCGGCGTCACGCCCGACGAGGACCGCATCATGCGCGCCGACAAGAAGGGCCGCATCATCCAGGTCTCGCCGGTGGCGCCGCCGAAGAACTTCAATGCCGGCTCGATCTTTCAGCGCACGTCCTCGCTGCTGCGGCCGAGCATGGACAGCGGCCTGAAGCTCGCCTTCGCCAAGCCCGGCATCAAGGGCAAGGAAATCCAGATCGCCCAGGCCTTCCACACCAACGTGGACAAGAAGCCCGATCCCGGCGTGCCGGCCATGCTTGCCGCGTTGGTCAACAATGACAGACCGGACGTGCTGGCCACCGCCTATGCCCAGGCCGAACCCGATTACGCCAAGGCCTCACCCTTCGAAGCGCTGCTGCAGGACGAGGAGCCGAGCAGCGGGCGCTTCATTCCGCCGATGGCCAAGGGTGACCACTCGTGGATCCAGAACCCGCTGCCGGCCAGCGTCTTCTCCACGAAGGAGCAGGCCTGCCTCGCCAACGGCATCTATTTCGAGGCGCGCGGCGAATCCGTGCGCGGCCAGGCCGCCGTCGCGCAGGTCATTCTCAACCGCGTCCGCAATCCGGCCTATCCGAACTCGATTTGCGGCGTCGTCTACCAGAACGACAACTGGCTGAACCGCTGCCAGTTCTCCTTCGCCTGCGACGGCCGCAAGAAGCGCATCGAGAGCCCCGCCCATTACAAGACCGCGCAGGACGTCGCGATGGCGGTCACCGCCGGCAAGATATTCATTCCCGAAGTCGGCTCATCGACCCACTACTACGCCAACTACGTCCATCCGGGCTGGGCGCGCACGATGCAGAAGATGACCAAGATCGGCCTGCATATCTTCTACCGCACCTATGGCGGCGGCTGGAGCTGAGCCCTTCGGCTTGCCTGTCGCAAACGAACCGCAAAGGCCCTGGAAGCCGAAATCGGACAGCGGTCGCCGGACGGATTCGGGGCATGTGCCGACCCGATAGTGCCGGGCACGATGTCGCACCTCGCCAAGTGATTGATTCCAATAGAAAAAATACATGGCTTTGAAGTCCCGCCCGTGGCTTGACGGGCGCAAACCCTCTAACTATGTTGCCGGCGACTTTAGAAGCGGACGGACGGTGAAGGTCTGACCGGGCAGGGGGGTTACGATGGCCGACAAGAACGGGCCAGACGGAACCGGAGAAACCGGCCGCGGCAGCAAGCACGAGGCCGACATCCGCGACGAAGATCTCGAACGCCGCCGGCGTGAGCTTGGAGCATCGCTTGCGACAAGACGGCCGGATCAGCTCGAGGGGAATGACGGCGCGAAGGCGACGGCCGGATATGGCCAGGCGCTCAAGCTGTCCAGCGAGTTCATCGCCGGGATAGTGGTGGGTGTGGGCCTTGGCTGGTTTCTGGATCGCGTGGCGGGAACCTCGCCATGGGGTCTGGTCGTCGGCTTGTTGCTGGGCTTTGGCGCCGGCGTGCTCAACGTCCTGCGTTCGTCAGGTGTTGTGGCGGAATTCGGAAAAAGCGAGAAGTCGCACGATCCGAAAGAATGAAATGGCGCGCCGCCAATGGCGCACAAGGACACTTAAGGCCGCTCGCGGTTTTGACGGGGATGTAAATGGCTGCTGACAAGGTCGATCCGATCCACCAGTTCCATATCGTCAAGCTGATTCCGATCAATATCGGCGGCTATGACCTGTCCTTCACCAATTCGGCTCTGTTCATGGTCGCGACCGTGGCCATTGCATCGGCGTTTCTTTACCTCTCGACCGCAAGCCGCAGCCTTGTTCCCGGCCGCCTGCAGTCGGTTTCGGAAATGGCCTACGAGTTCGTCGCGAACATGTTGCGCGATGCAGCCGGAACCCAAGGTATGAAGTTCTTTCCCTTAGTGTTCTCGCTGTTCATGTTCGTGCTTGTTGCCAATCTGCTTGGCCTGTTTCCTTATTTCTTCACCATCACCAGCCACATCATCGTCACCTTCGGCCTGGCCGCGCTGGTGATCGGAACCGTCATCGTCTATGGCTTCATGAAGCACGGTCTGGGCTTCCTCAAGCTTTTCGTGCCGAAGGGCGTGCCCATCCTGATGATGGTGCTTGTCGTTCCGATCGAGGTGATTTCCTTTGTCTCGCGTCCGGTCAGCCTATCGGTTCGTCTGTTCGCCAATATGCTCGCCGGCCACATTACCCTGAAGGTGTTTTCCGGGTTTGTGGTCAGCCTGAGTGCGCTCGGCGCGCTCGGCGTTGCGGGATCGATCCTGCCGCTGGCGATGGCTGTGGCGCTGACCGCGCTGGAGTTGCTCGTGGCGCTCTTGCAGGCATATGTGTTCGCCGTGCTCACCTGCATGTACCTGAATGATGCGCTGCATCCTTCGCACTAGATAGAATTTCCGGCATCTTTCGCCGGATGGAATTGCAACGAATTACAGATCCAAAGGAGTTTAAAATGGACGCAGAAGCAGCAAAGTACATCGGCGCCGGTATCGCTTGCCTGGGCATGGGCGGCGCGGGCATTGGCCTCGGCAACATCTTCGGCAGCTACCTGGCGGGCGCCCTGCGCAATCCGTCGGCCGCCGATGGCCAGTTCGGCCGCCTGATTTTCGGCTTCGCCGTGACCGAAGCTCTGGGCATTTTCTCGCTTCTCATCGCGCTTCTCGCCCTGTTCGGCTGAGCCCTGTTCGGCCAATTATTGGTCGGACGAGCATTGGGAAGAATTGGCTGGCCGCATTCCTGCGGCCATGCCTGATATCAGGGGATAGTCCATGTTCGTGACATCTGCGTTTGCGCAAGAGTCCGCACCCGCCGCTGAAGGCGCCCATACCGGTACGGAAGGCGACACGCATTCCGGCACCGGCGTGCCTGCCGAGGCGCACGGCACGTTCCCGCCATTCGATCCGGCGACGTTTCCGTCCCAGCTTCTGTGGCTGGCGATCACGTTCGGG
Source organism: Mesorhizobium sp. M0514 (assembly GCF_040321145.1). Classification (NCBI taxonomy): domain Bacteria; kingdom Pseudomonadati; phylum Pseudomonadota; class Alphaproteobacteria; order Hyphomicrobiales; family Phyllobacteriaceae; genus Mesorhizobium; species Mesorhizobium sp. M0514. The sequence continues at coordinate 11,361 of NZ_JAMYQZ010000040.1, read as the reverse complement.
CTGTTTTATTTGTTCCTGAAGAAGGTGGTGATGCCGCGCCTTGGCGGCATCATCGACGTCCGCAGCGATCGCATCACGCAGGATCTCGACCAGGCCGCCAGGCTGAAGGGCGAGGCCGACGCCGCCGTTGCCGCTTACGAGCAGGAACTTGCGGAAGCCAAGGCCAAGGCCAACGCGATAGGCCAGCAGGCCAACGACGCTGCCAAGGCTGAAGCCGAGGCTGCCCGCAAGAAGGTCGAGGCCGCCCTCGACAAGAAGCTCGGCGAGGCCGAGGCCAGCATTGCTTCCATCAAGGCCAACGCCATGAAGGAAGTCGGCACGATCGCCGAGGACACCGCTTCGGCCATCGTCGATGCGCTTGTCGGCGGCAAGACCAGCAAGGCCGAGATCTCGGCTGCGGTCAAATCCGTGGCCCGGTGAGGAGCACATCATGGACGCCACATCTCTCGCAACGCTCTGGGCAACGGTTGCCCTCGTTATTTTCCTCGGCGTTGCCGTTTACATCAAGGTGCCGGGCCTGATCGCCAAGTCGCTCGACGCCCGCGCGACCAAGATCAGCGACGAGCTTGCGGAAGCCCGCCGGTTGCGCGAAGAGGCCCAGCAACTGCTCGGCCAATACCAGAAGAAGCGCAAGGAAGCAGAGCAGGAGGCCGCAGCCATCGTCGCTGCCGCCAAGCGCGAGGCCGACATGCTTGCCGCCGAGGCGCACAAGAAGACCGAAGACTATGTCACCCGCCGTACCACGCTTGCCGAGCAGAAGATCGGCCAGGCCGAGCGCGAAGCCGTCGCCGAAGTGCGCGCCAGCGCCGTCGACATCGCCGTCGAGGCGGCCCGCACGCTGCTTGCCGGCAAGATCGACGCCAAGGCCGGCGCCGACCTGTTCAAGTCCGCGCTGCAGGACGTGAAGGCCAGGCTGAACTGAGCGGGGTTAACTCGCTGACATCAAGCCGCCCGGGCAACCTGGCGGCTTTTTTGTTGAGCGCGGACAATCTCCCCCCTTGAGGGGGAGATGTCGCCAAAGGCGACAGAGGGGGTCGGTGCGACCGGGTGCGACGCATTCTGCTGCGAAGAAGGGCTGGCGCTTCACGCGCGGTGACCCCCTCTGGCCTGCCGGCCATCTCCCCCTGAAGGGGGGAGATTTAGCTGTCCAACCCGACAAACCCTTCTTCCTCCACCACCTCAACCCCACCCAGCCTGAACGGCGCGAATGATGCCCGGTGCAGCCGTGCCACCGGCCCATGCGCTTCGATCGCGGTGCGGTGCCGCACGGTGGCGTAGCCCATGTGGACCTCGAACCCGTAGCGCTCGTGATGGCTGCCGCAGCCGCACATCATGCGGTCGCGCATCACCTTGGCTACGATCGAGGCGGCGGCGATCGACTGCGAGCGCTGGTCGCCCTTGATCAGCGCGCGGCCTTCGCAGAGGAGACCCGGCGGCACATCGCGGCCATCGGCCAGCGCCAGCTTTGCCTGGATCGGCAGGCCGGCAAGGGCGCGGCGCATGGCTTCCAGGCTGGCCTTGAGGATATTGCTGCCGTCAATGCCTTCGGCGCTGACCGAGGCCATCGACACGCCGAGCGCTGACCCCAGGATTTTCAGGAACAGCGCCTCGCGCTGCAAATGGTTGAGCCGTTTGGAATCGTCTAGCCCGTCGGGAATGTTGGCGGGATCGAGGATCACCGCCGCCGCCACCACCGGCCCGGCCAGCGGACCGCGGCCGGCCTCGTCCATGCCTGCCACCGGCCAAAGGCCTTCAGCCATCGCCTTCGTCTCGAAGGAGAAGTCGGGCTTTTCGACGATTTCGAAAAGAAGCGGAGAATCGGAACGCGCGCGAGCCATGTTGCGGCGAGGTTCGCATCGGCTCCGATTCTCCGCAAGTCCCTCCAAGGTCGAGTGGGGCAAGACCGGGAGGGCACCGTCTGCAGGCCGGGGGACAGGCCGGACGGGATTCTTGGGTCGCCTGCCAACCACGAGGGCAGGGCAGGCGCTACTCTCAGAGCAGCATCAGCTGCTCGGTCGCCTTGGCGGCGGCGACAAACTGGTCGGTTCGGAGCGTGCGCCGCTCGGCGTTGAGGCCGAGCCGCTTGGCCGTGATCTCGAAGCGCCGGCCGATCTGCCAGGCATAGGGGCCGGCGCCTTTCATCCGCTTGCCCCATTCCGAATCATAGTCCTTGCCGTCGCGCATCGAACGGATCAGCGACATCACGTGCCGGTAGCGGTCGGGATAATGGCGCAGCAGCCAGTCCTTGAAGATCGGCGCCACCTCGAGCGGCAGGCGCAGTATGACATAGCCGGCCTCGCGGGCGCCTGCGGCGCGTGCCGAATCGAGGATGCGCTCCATCTCCTGGTCGGTCAGGCCGGGAATGATCGGCGCCACCATGACAGAGGCCGGGATGCCGGCATCGGAAAGCTGCCGGATCGCCTCGAGCCGCTTGGTCGGCGTCGACGCGCGCGGCTCCATGGTGCGCGCCAGCATGCGGTCCATCGTCGTCACCGACAGCGCCACCTTGGCCAAGCCCCGTTCGGCCATGCGCGACAAGACGTCGATGTCGCGCGTCACCAGATGGGATTTGGTGACGATGCCGACCGGATGGCCGCGCGCCTCCAGCACTTCGAGGATCTCGCGCATGATCCGGTATTGTTTCTCGATCGGCTGGTAGGGATCGGTGTTGGTGCCGATGGCGATGGTGCGCGGCTGATAGCCATCCTTCGACAGTTCCTTGTCGAGCAGCCGCGCCGCATCCGGCTTGGCAAACAGCTTCGCTTCGAAATCCAGCCCCGGCGACAGGCCCATGAAGGAATGCGTCGGCCGGGCGAAACAATAGACGCAGCCATGCTCGCAGCCGCGATAGGGGTTGATCGAGCGGTCGAAGGAAATGTCGGGCGATTCGTTGCGGGTGATGATGGTGCGCGGCTTCTCGACCTGCACTTCGGTCTTGAACGGCGGCAATTCCTCCAGCGAATTCCAGCCGTCGTCGAACACATGCCGGCTGACCGGCTCGAACCGGCCGGACGGGTTGATGCCCGCGGAACGGCCGCGGTTGCGATCCGGACGGACCCGCATGCCGCTCTGTTCGATCATCGCATTGGCCATCTCGGCTCGCCCTGCTCCGAAAGCAGCAATGTCCGCACGCACGATATGTTCCATTTTGGCCCTTTCCCAAGGACTGTCGGCTGGCTGTCGAATCGCTCTGTTCATGAAAATAATCCTATTTCGCTGATGAGAACAAAGCAAGAACTTTTTCGTTGGGCCATGCAAAACTGGCGCTGCGCAGGGCTTTCCGCTATTCGGCTAAAAATGCTCAGCGTTCTCATCGAAACCCGGGATGACGAAGAAGGCCTTGCCCGCACGCTCGCCTCATTGATCGGCGGCGCGGTCGAGGGCGTGGTGCGCGATGTCATCGTCTGCGACACCGGCTCGACCGACCAGACGCATCGGGTTGCCGATCATGCCGGCTGCCACTTCGTGGCCGGCGGCATTGCCGCGGGAATCAGGCAGGCGAAGGGTGACTGGCTGCTGTTTCTGGAACCCGGCGCAAGGCTGGCGGAGGGCTGGATCGACGACGTCGTCGCTCACACGGCGCGGCAAACCATGCCGGCGCGCTTTTGCCGTGCGCGCGGCAGCCGCACGCCGTTCCTGTCACGGGTGTTTTCGGGCAACCGGGCGCTGGCCGAAGGGCTGGTCATCAGCAAGCGCCAGGCCGCTGCCCTGTCGAAGAACGCGCACAGCGCCGAAGCCCTTGCGCGCGGTCTCGCCACCAGGCGGCTCGACGCCGAAATCTGGCTGGCGCCGAAGAAGTGATGTTTCTCCCTTTTCCCGTTCCCAGGGAGAAGGGTGCCCGAAGGGCGGATGAGGGGCAGCGTCGGCGTCTCATCCGCATTGGCACGGTCGCAGCACCATCCCTCTTTTTCGCCGCAAAAAGCTATTGTGCATTGCACAAAAGCTGACGCGGGATTAGCATTCCGTTGATGCGGGATATCGGGGTTTGGGTAGTGCCGGAGCGGTAAGCAAGCGCCGCGTCGTCGTTGCTGCCGTTCATATCTGAGGACCCCGATGAACCTTTCGTCCCCTGACAAATCCGGCGCCCCCAGTCTGGAAGCCATTGCCCGCAACGGCAGCCTGCTCCGCCGCATTGCGGTGCGTATCCCGACCTATCTGTCCGACCTGCGCGAAAATCCCGCATGGCTGCCGATGTTCGTGCTTGCCCGCACCATGCCGGCGCGCAAACTGCACTGGCTTGGCGCCAAAGCCGCGCGCCCCGCGCAGAGTGCCGGAGCGACGATGTTCAGGGGCGTCGACCTCAAGTCGATCGTCGCGGCGCTGCGCGCCGATGGCCTGTTCTCCGGACTCGTCCTTCCGCAGGCAATCCACGAAGAGATCGCCAGCTTTGCTCAGAGCACGCCGTGCTTCGGCAATTTCGACCGCCGGCTCGAATTCATGCCCGGAGAACACGCAGAAGCCGAGAAGCGGTTCGGCCGCTCTTTGCTCAGCGGACACTATTTCGAGCGCATCCTCGGCTGCAAGGCGGCACTCGCCATCCAGAACGACCCGCTGCTGCTCGACATCGCCCAGCACTATCTGGGCGAGCAGGCAAAGCTGATCACCACGCGTGTCTGGTGGAGCTTTCCGACCGGCGAGGCTTCCGACGCCGACAAGAACCTTGCCTCGCTCGGCAAATATCATTTCGATCTCGACGACTGGCGGATGCTGAAATTCTTCTTCTATCTCAAGCCCTGCGATGCCGGCACCGGCCCGCATGTCTACGTCAGGGGCAGCCACAACAGGCGCAGCCTCAAGCACCAGCTGACGCTGCTGGTCGGCCATCCGGCGCAAGACGTGCTCAAGGTCTATGGCGAGGACAGCCCGGTCACGCTGACCGGCGAGGCCGGGCTCGGCTTCGTCGAGGACCCGTTCGGCTTCCACATGGGCACCGTGCCGTCCACCACGCCACGGCTGATGATGGAGGTCGGCTTCGGCGTCTCGCCGCCCTCGCGCCGCCGCTTCCACGGCGAACCGGTCATCCGCTGACGCCGGAGCGGATCTCGACCGGCATCCAGCGCGCTTGCCGCCGGGCAATGCGACCCTCTTTGTTCTCGGCATCATAGTCCATCGGGACCGGCTCGCGGTTGAACCGCGGCCGGTCATCCAGCGCATTGACGATGACGATCGCTCTTGGGTCGCAGTCGGTGGTCACAGCAGCGACATAGACGCCGCAGTCGCGGCAGATGAGATAGTCGGCGGTGCGCAATCCGAACCGGTATCGGTGCAGCCGCGCCTCGTCCTCGACCGAGACGATCAATCGGCCCTGCGGATCGGCGGCGGCGCGCGAACCATGCCGGACACAGAACGCGCACTGGCAGGCGCGGATCTCCACCTCGGCCGGCTCGATTCCCGTTTCGAACGTCAGGTGGATGTTGCCGCAATGGCAGCCGCCGCGATACGCAGTCATGGCATCTTTCCGCCTCAAGGACTTAGTGGCAGATTACCCGCCTGGCGGCCTTCAGCAAATGATCCTTTCGCAGGCGCAACGGCCATTCTGCCTGACAAGGCAGCGCTTGGCCGGAACTTTGCCTTGGTTTACGAGGCGGCCTTGCCGCGCCGCAAATGCTCGTCCAGGCGCGGCATGATCTCGACGAAGTTGCAGGGCATGTGGCGGTAGTCGAGCTGCGGTTTCAGGATGCCGTCCCAGGCGTCCCTGCAGGCGCCGGGCGAGCCCGGCAGCACGAAGACGAAGGTGGCGTTGACGACGCCGCCCGTCGCCCGACTCTGCACTGTCGAGGTGCCGATCTTGTCGTAGGAAATGCGGTGGAACACTTCGGAAAAGCCATCCATGCGCTTCTCGAAGATCGGCTCCAGCGCCTCCGGCGTCACGTCGCGGCCGGTAAAACCGGTGCCGCCGGTGGTGATGACGACGTCGATCTCCTTGTCGCGCGACCAGCCCAGCACTTTGTCGCGGATTTTCTCCCGGTCATCCGTGACGATGTCGCGCGCGGCCAGGACATGGCCGGCCTCGGCGATGCGATCAGCCAGCGTCTGGCCGGATTTGTCGTCGGCAAGGCTGCGCGTATCGGACACCGTCAGCACCGCGATGCGCACCGGGATGAACGGCCGGCTCTCGTCAATTTTGGCCATCGGCCCCCTCCGAAGCGATGCTTCGTGTCGCGGCGACAAACCACTCCGGTTCGCGACTGCGAATCTCGGCGGCGGCGCGCTTGGCGACATTGCCGGTCTCGAACAGCCCGAAGCATGTCGCGCCGGATCCCGACATGCGCGAGAATCCAGATCCGGCCTTGTTCAGCAGGGAAAGCGCTCTGCCGATGGGCGGCTGTATTGCTTGCGCCGGTTCCTCAAGATCGTTGCGGGTGATCTCCAGCCAATTGCGGACGCCGTGGAAATCGAAACCGCGCGGCAGCGGCGGCAGTCCTTCATTGTCGCGTTTTTCAAGTGCATTGAACACATCGGGCGTGGAGACGGCGACGCCGGGATTGACCAGCACCAAGGCCAGCGCAGGAAAATCCGCAATTGGCGACAGCTCGTCGCCGACGCCACGCGCAACCAGCGGTTTTGCCGCAAGACACATCGGCACGTCGGCGCCGAGCGTGAGACCGATCCGGTTCAGTTCGGCCTCGCCGATGTCGAGCCCCCAGGTCCGGACAAGACCCTGCAATACCGCCGCCGCGTCGCTCGAGCCGCCGCCGACCCCGGATGCGACCGGCAGGTTCTTTTCCAGCCGGATGGCCACCGGCGGCGCGCTCTGCTGGCCGGCCTGCCTGCGCAGCGCCTCGCGCGCCTTCACCACCAGATTGCTGTCGTCGATCGGCACGGAAGTCGCGTAACGGCCCGATACGGAGAACCGGTCGGCGTCGGCAGGCTCGATCTCGACCCTGTCGCCGAAGCGGGTGAAAACGACCAGGCTCTCGAGCAGATGATAACCGTCGGCGCGCCTGCCGGTGACGTGCAGCGCCAGATTTATCTTGGCGGGCGCAAGCCATGTCCGGGCTGCGGCATCCAAACTGTCGGCTGCTGACGGGATGATGATCAGTCCTTGGCCAGGCGGTATTCGCCGGTCTTGGGATCCTGGACCAGCGTGCCGTTGGTGCCGTTGGCTGCCTGCTTTTCGGTGCGCCGCACCTTGGCGGTCACACGTTCGGCCTCGCGGACGAAGGTGCGGTAGCCGAAATAAGCGGCGGCGCCGACAACTGCGAAGAAAATGATCTGTGGCATTTCAAAGCTCCTCCCTCGCAAGGCGGCAAGGCAGACTGTCAAGCCCTCATGCTAGACGCTTTCCCTGCTTTTTCAAAGCCCGAAGCGCGCCCACAATGCGCGCTCTTCCGCCGCATCGATCACGCCGCTGGCGGCGGCGGCGGCAATATCGGGCGCTGAAAAGTTCGAGCCGAACAGGCCGATGCGGCCAAACAGGCCACGCGGCGCGGTGACCAGCCTGAGCTGGGTTTTCGCGCCGAAGCGGGTTTTCAGTACCGTGCGCATGTCGCTCAACGCATCGACGAGGCCAAGCTCCAGCCCTTTCTTGCCGGTCCAGAACAGGCCAGTGAACAGGTCCGGATCGTCCTTCAGCTTGGTGCCACGGCGTTCCCTGACCAGGTCGATGAAGGTCTCGTGCACTTCCAGCTGCAGCGCCTTCAGGCGCTCGACGTCTTCCCTCTTCTCCGGCTTGAACGGGTCGAGCACCGCCTTGTTCTGGCCGGCGGTGTGGACACGGCGCTCGACACCGATCTTCTTCATCAGTTCGGGAAAGCCGAACGAGGCCGAGACGACACCAATCGAACCGACGATGGAGGACGGATCGGCAAAGATCTCGTCGCCGGCGACCGCGATCATGTAGCCGCCCGAGGCCGCCACATCCTCGACGAAGACCAGCACCTTCTTGTTCTTCTCGACCGCGAGGTCGCGGATGCGCTTGAAGATCAGCCGCGACTGCACCGGCGAGCCGCCAGGCGAATTGATCGAAATGGCGACGGCGGGCGCATCGAACAGGAACGCCTTTTCGATGAGGGCGGCGGTGGACGCCAAGGACAGGCTCGGCCGGAACGGGCCGCCGCCGGCCATGATGGTGCCATGCAGCCTGATGACGGGAATGGTGACGACGCTGGATCGCCAGGATTTCGGCAGCAGGCGGTTGAAAAGGCGTTTCACGAGGTGGCTGTCTCCAAATGGCTTCAACGCATGTAGGGATTTGCCGGTCAACGGCAATGCTGCAATCCATCTCAGCCAACTGTGTGCCGGTTTTGCGGCAACGACACTGACGGGCCTAAATCAATCGCCAAACAGCGACGCCAGTCCGTTGTTGATCATCTCGGTTCGTTCCGACGGGCCGTCGCCCGTTTGCCCATGCAGCATCAAAGGCTGGCGGATCGACAGCTTGCCGCGCGCGCCGAGCGCTGCCCTGACGACAATGCGGATTGCGGCTGCTTCCGGGCGCGGATGCACGGCCAGCATCTCGGCGTCGCCGAAGCGGCCCGACAGCGCATGGAGGAGGTCGCCAAGCTGTTCCGGCCGCGCAATGACGGCCAGGCCCCCGCGCGGCTTGGCGACGGCAGCCGCACTCCGGATCCAGCTTTCGAACAGCCCGTCGTCCATGACATGCGCCTGCCGCCGCAGCGGATCGGGCGTGGCGCGGTCTTGCGCCGCGTTGAAGGGCGGGTTCATGATGACGAAATCGAAGGAATTGTCGGCAAGGCCGGCTTGCGTCCGCGCCCGGCCCGACAGCGTGACGTCGGCGGTCAGCACCGAGGCGCGATTGCCGAGATGCGCATTGCCGGGATGGGCGAGCGTGGTTGTGGCGAAGCCTGCCATCTCGGTCGACCGTTCGACGAGCACGACCTGCGCCTCTGGGCAGCGCGACAGCACGGCAAGACCCGCCGCACCGGCGCCGGCGCCGAAATCGGCGAGGCGTCCAGCAAAGCCGGATGGAACTGCTGCCGCCAGCATCATGGCATCCATCCCGGCGCGATGCCCTGTCCTGGGCTGGACCAGCCAGAAGCGGCCGCGATGGAAGGCATCGACCGTATGGGCCGGCGTATCGCTGGTAAGCGCGCTCGCTTCAGCCATTATGTCTGGCGGATTTCGTTCTCGATGCCGGCGTCTTTCAAGATGCGCCGCGCCTGATCGGCCTGGACGGCATCGACCATCACGCGCTTCTGCAAAAGACCGATCGACCCTTCGAGAATGCTCATGTTCTGGTCGGCGACGAAGCAGGCGATCCCGGCATCGCGCATCAGCGATTCGACGAAGGAGATGATCACGGCATCGTTGGTGCGCACGAGTTCTATCATCGGACGAAGTTCGCAGGTTGCAGCGTTGATGTAAACGCCGGAGCATGGCGCCGAAAAGTGTGGAGCGGTTTCCGGGCAACGGCATGCGGTCGCTAAGGTTGACACGCCGTCACCGCAGCCGCGCCAATTCGCCTCTTGCCGTGCCCGTATGTGCCGCCTTAGAGTCCCAGGTGGGACCAGGGTGCCGTCGCACGCGTGATCAAAGACGGGAGTGTTTGTTGGTGGGTGTCGTTCTCAACATCGAAAACGGGAAGCGGGAACCCGCCTCCATCAAGGATCTCATCGACCTGACAGCAGCCGATATGGGGCGCGTCAACAAACTGATCCTGTCCAAGGCCGGCTCCGACGTCGAGATGATCCCGGAGGTCGCCAATCATCTGATCTCGTCGGGCGGCAAAAGGCTGCGTCCCATGCTGACGCTCGCGGCGGCCCAGATGTTCGGCTATTCCGGCGAGGGCCACGTCAAGCTCGCCACCGCGGTCGAGTTCATGCACACCGCCACGCTGCTCCATGACGACGTCGTCGACGAGAGCGGCATGCGGCGCGGCAAAAAGACTGCCCGCATGATCTGGGGCAACCAGGCGAGCGTGCTGGTCGGCGATTTCCTGCTCGGCCAGGCTTTTCGCATGATGGTCGATGTCGGTTCGCTGGAAGCGCTCGACATCCTGTCCAGCGCCGCCTCGATCATCGCCGAGGGCGAGGTGATGCAGCTGGCGGCAGCCAAGAACCTGGATACCACCGAGGACGAGCATTTCGCCGTCATCAAGGCCAAGACCGCGGCGCTGTTCTCGGCTGCCGCCGAGGTCGGTCCGGTCATCGCATTGGCGACGCGCAACGATCGCGCCGCATTGCGCTCCTACGGCATGAATCTCGGCCTTGCCTTCCAGCTCATCGACGATGCGCTGGATTATGGCGGCTCCACCCAGGAGCTGGGCAAGAATGTCGGCGACGATTTCCGCGAAGGCAAGGTTACGCTGCCGGTCATCCTCGCCTACCGGCGCGGCACCAAGGCCGAGCGCACCTTCTGGAAGCGCGCCATCGAGGACAATGTCACCGACGATGCCGGCCTGGAAAAGGCGATCGGCCTGATGACCCGCCATGGCGCCATTGCCGACACCATCGGACGGGCCCGCCATTTCGGCGAGATCGCCCGCGACGCGCTGGCGCCCCTGGAGGCGACGCCGCAGAAATCGGCGCTGATCGACGTCATCGACTTCTGCATCAGCCGGGTGAACTGACCCGCGCCTGGCGCCAAAGCAAGTTTGCATGCAAAATCGGGCAATCACCGCTCGACAATCGGCAGCAGTGCAAATTATCTATAAAACATGGCAAAGACCGCAGACGACACCATCGCCGTGCGCATCAGCAAGGTGCTGGCGGATCGCATCATATCGGGCGCGATCGAACCGGGCGCCCGGCTGCGGCAGGATCACATCGCCGAGGAATTCCAGACCAGCCATGTCCCGGTGCGCGAGGCCTTTCGGCGCCTGGAGGCGCAAGGGCTGGCGGCCAGTGAGCCCAGGCGGGGCGTACGCGTCGCCGCCTTCGACCTCGGCGAAGTCAGGGAAGTCGCCGAAATGCGCGCAGCCCTCGAAGTGCTGGCGCTGCGCCATGCCGCGCCGCATCTGACGGCTTCCATTCTCAATCTTGCCGAAGAAGCCACAAAGGCCGGCGACAAATCCCGCGATGTCCGCTCTTGGGAGGAGGCCAACCGCACCTTCCACCGGCTGATCCTGGCGCCCTGCGGCATGCCGCGGCTCATCGCCACCATCGACGATTTGCACGCCGCAAGCGCCCGCTTCCTGTTCGCCGCATGGCGCTCGGAATGGGAAATCCGCACCGACCAGGATCATCGCGCGATCCTGAGCGCGCTGCGGCAGGGCAATACCGAATCGGCCGCCGCCACGCTTGGCCGGCACGTGCAGTGGATCGGCCAGAAACCAGTCAAGACCGCGTCGGGCAAGATGCGCGAAGCGTTTGCCATCGTCGGGTAGGGACGAAGGGACAAGTCGTCGGATTCCGCGCGTAGCGATCCTTCACACCCCCCTCTGTCCTGCCGGACATCTCC